>DASXLL010000202.1:0-57848 GCA_036496265.1 Pirellulaceae bacterium
CAACACCCGCCGCCTCCGTTCTGGCATTCGTCGCGACCCTCGTGCTCTTAGCGGGGTTCTGGGCGTGGCTCATCGCCGCAGCTCGGGCAGCAATATCTTGGCGGCTGATCGGCAAGCCATTTGCCGCTCGCGTTACAACATTTTTGCAATCGCTCAGTATTCCGCCACAACTGCCACTGATCGCCTGGAACCCCCGGAAACTTGTTCCGTGGGCCGCGATTGATCTATTGATCGTCATCGGCCTCTATTTACTTGGCTCGGCAGCAGCGGCGGTGACTGCGGAAGACCTCGCATCAACCGTTTTTAGCATCGGCTCGCATGCCGTTCGATTGTCGCACGAAGAACTTTTGATAACTGCTAGCCTACTTGCCTCACTCGCAATCCTGGCAATCGGCTTGCCGCTCATCAGCTTTCGTATCGGCGCAACGTGGCGCGACTTCGGCCTTTCGTGTCGGGACGCTGGCCGCGACGTGAAACTCGGTCTCGTCGCCTTCGTCATGCTCGCGCCACCCGTCTATGCCATCCAAGGGCTCCTCGTCAGCTTTTGGCAAGAAAGCAAGCATCCGCTCGTCGAAATGTTCAAGGAGCAACCCAGCAGCAGTTTTTTTGCAATCCTGTTCCTCTCCGCGGCCATCGTCGCCCCACTATTCGAAGAAATGGTCTTCCGTGTCCTATTGCAAGGCTTCCTGGAAAAGGTCTTCGCTCACCCCAGCACAAATCAACACCCGCCGCCCTCTGCACAACTGCAGCCGGCCGCTCTGAACGATGGAGCGGTGGTAGCGCTGCCGGTGTCTCCAGATCACAACCCTTATGCCTCTCCACAAACAATCACCTTCACTGCTCCGCATGTCGAGAACTCCGAGCATTTCGAAGAAGCCCCTGAACCATCTCCCGGCTCCGCGTGGCTCCCCATCTTCATCTCCTCCGCCATCTTTGCCGCTCTCCACTACACCCACGGCCCCGATTGGATTCCCCTATTCTTCCTCGCCCTCGGCCTCGGTTACCTCTACCAGCACACTCACCGCCTCCTGCCCAGCCTCGTCGTCCACTCCCTGCTCAACGCCCTCTCCATGTGGGGCCTCTGGGTGCAAGTGAAGTCTGGGCCGTAAAACTGAGGCAATTCTAAAGCCCAACGTTCAAGGTCCAATTTCGAAAACCACAAGGCAGTCGCCCGTCGTGACCTTGGACTAGGGACTTTGGACCTTGGACTCTATGCCCTAAAATCCGCTCATCAACCTCAAGCGATTTAGCACCTGGAGACAATCATCATGGCCATCGGTTTCGGCATCATCGGCTGCGGCATGATCTCGCGGTTTCACGCCAAAGCAATTGCAGACATCAAAGGCGCGAAAGTCACCGCCTGCTTCGACTCGTATACTGACTCCGCCGACAAATTCGGCGCCGAAATCGGCTGCAAGGTCTATCACAAGCTCGACGACATGCTGGCCGACGAATCCGTCGACGTCGTCACCATCTGTACCCCCAGCGGCGTCCACGCCGAGCCCGCCATCGCGGCGGCCAAAGCCGGCAAGCACATCATCGTCGAAAAGCCCCTCGACATCACGCTCAAACGCTGCGACGCCATGATCGCCGCCGCCAACAAAGCCGGCGTCGTCCTCTCGACCATCTTCCCCTCGCGATTCCACGAATCGTCGCAGCTCATGAAAAAAGCTATCGACGCCGGCCGCTTCGGCCGCCTCACGATGGGCGACTCCTACGTCAAATGGTTCCGCACGCAGGAATACTACGACAGCGGCGCCTGGCGCGGCACTTGGGCCCTCGACGGCGGCGGCGCTCTCATGAACCAGGCCGTCCACAGCGTCGATCTCCTCCTCTGGTTCATGGGCCCCGCGGTCGAAGTCTCGGCTTACACCAACACGCTCGCCCACAAACGCATCGAGGTCGAAGACGTTGCCGTCGCCACCGTCAAATTCGCCAACGGTTCCCTCGGCGTCATCGAAGCCAGCACCGCCACCTGGCCCGGCGAGCTTAAGCGTATCGAAATCAGTGGCGACGCCGGCAGCGCCATCCTCCGCGAAGAAGATCTCTCCGTCTGGAAATTCGCCAAAGAGACGAAAGCCGACGAGGCCATCCGTCAAAAAATGGCCAGCCGCACCCAAACCGGCGGCGGCGCGGCCGACCCCAAAGCCATCGGCTATCACGGCCACATGCTGCAGTTCCAAGATGTGCTCAACGCCATCAAAAAAGGCACCAAGCCGTTAGTAGATGGCCCCGAAGGCCGCAAAGCCATCGAGCTAATCCTCGCCATCTACAAATCCGCCGAAACCGGCAAGCCCGTCACCCTGCCCCTCTCCGGCGACCCCGCGCTGAAAGCCCGAGCTAAGGGCCGAAAGCTTTAAGGCCGCCGGTTGATGGCTCCCTCTCCCTCTGGGAGAGGGCTGGGGTGAGGGTCTAGCATCTCATGGCTGACTCAGCTTCTGCACACGGCCCTCTTGCCTTTAATACATAGACAGGCTAAATATATAGCCATGCAAAGAATCGAAGGCGACGCCCTCCGCGGCCATCTGGAAAAACTGATCCTCGCCGTTCTCGAACGCGGCGAGGCTCACGGTCTGGAAATCATCCGCCGGCTGGAAACGGCCGGTTCCGGGGCGCTCGTTCTCAAGGAAGGCACGCTCTATCCGGCCCTCTATCGCATGGAAGACAGCGGCTTAGTGAAAGCCGAATGGGAGGACAGCCCCGAGCGAAAGCGCGGCCCCCGCCGTCGCATCTACCGCCTAACTCCCAAAGGCAAGCGCAAGCTCTCCGCCAGTCGCGAGCAGTTCCAGGAATTCGTCACGGTCATTGGCGGCATTTTGGGAGCGACCGTATGAACACCGAAATCCCTGCCGACATTGATTTGGCGCTTCGCAAACACGTTGAGCGGGCCGTGCGACCAGTGCGGGCCGGTGCCGATAGAAAACTGCGGATGCGCGAAGAGTTGTATGGCCATCTGACGGCCATCTACCTTGAAGAGTTGCAGCAGCGGGCCGAACCACAATCCGCTCTGCCAGCAGCAATCGACAGATTTGGCGACTCGGCCGCGCTCACGGCTGAACTCAATGCGTCCCTCGGGTCATCGGCGCGGAGCGAATATTGGGAAGACGTTGCCAATCAAAAAATGCATAGCTGGTTTGCTTTCCAAGCGGACCAGTCTCGGCTCCATTTCGTCTTGCGCTGGATGGGTGCCCTGGCCCTCTTTAACACGCCGGCCGCTTTGCTTCTCGTTGTCGCGCTCGTCCGCTATGCCAACGGCGGCTCGACTGATTTCGTAATGATCTTCAAAGGCTTTTCATTACTGATTTTAACCGAGCCAATCGCGATCGTGGCCTTACGCGGCGTGTTTCTCGCCCTCGGCCACAACCACCGCGTCGTGGGCTGGCTGCTGGCCATTGGGCAGGCCATCTGTTGGTCATGCCTCGAAGCGTTCCTGTTTTGTGCTTTTTCGTGGTCCCTCGTGGGTTCGGTACCAACAAGAGATGCGTTTTTCGATGTGCTCGCCTCGTTTCTAATCGGACTGCCTCCGTTTTTGCTCGCTGGAGGCTGGGTCTGCCGATTCGCGAAGCGCAATCACGACAAACTCGCCGCGTGGACTTCGCTCGCGATCGACGAATAGCGATTTTTGGCTGTTCAAAGTCCCGTCGGGCCGGCGGGACCCACTGCTGCTAGCGAAATGTATTTTGCCAAGCCATAATTCTTGCTCGTCTGCTGCATGCAACTTTTAGTCTCCGCCCGTCGACTCGGGCGCGGAGGATCTAATGCGTTCGTCGCTCCGTCAATTTCTTGCAGTCACAGTTCTCGGGTTGGCGATCGTTCAACCCGCACTCGCCCAGCGCACGCGCGAGCCGGCTGAAAAGGTCGATACCGAAGTCGTCAACAAGATCAAAGAAGAGGGCCAGAAAAAATCGCAGGTCATGGAAACGATCAGTTTCCTGACCGACGTGCATGGTCCCCGGCTGACGAATTCGCCGCAGCTCAAGAACGCTGCCGAATGGACCAAAGGCCGCCTGACCAAGTGGGGCCTCGAAAACGTCCATCTCGAGCCCTGGGGACCATTCGGTCGCGGCTGGAGCCTGGAAGGCTTTACCGCCAACATGCTGGAACCGACCTTTACGCCGATGATCGCAGTGCCGAAGGCGTGGTCGCCGAGCACGCCGAAAACGGTTCGCGGCACACCGATTTTGTTTGATGTGGCGAAGGAAGAAGACCTCGAAAAATATCGCGGGAAGCTTCGCCGCGCTATCGTCCTGCTTAGTCCCTCTCGCGACGTAAAAGCCCTCTTCGATCCGCCCGCCAAACGGCAAAGCGACACTGATTTGCTGCGGCTCGCCAATGGCGAAACGCGCAGCCGTTACGTCACTCCGTCGAACGCCGCGCCCACCAACGCCCCGACGCCGGCGGGTGCTCCCGGCGCTGCGCCCGGTTCGCAATTCGGCGCCACTGCTGAGCAGCGAGCCCAAATCGCTCTGACCAACAAAAAGTGGCAAATGATCTACGACGAAGGCGCCGCCGTCGTCCTCGAACCAGGCCGCGGCGACGGCGGAACCATCTTCGTTGGCTCCGCCACGCTCCCCCCCAGCGTTACCGGCCAACGCGAGCCGAACACACAAACCCGAAGCGTCAGCGAGGGCGGTGCCGCTTCCACCACACAAGCCCGAAGCGCAAGCGAGGGACCCACCGGCAACGGTCAGCCTCCCGCCGCCGGCGACAACCCCAATCCCCGCGCCCCGCGAGTCTGGAGCAAGGACTGCCCCGACATCGTGCCGCAAGTTGTCGTCGCCGTCGAACACTACAACCGCCTCGTCCGCATGCTGCAAAAAGAATCGCCCGTGCAGGTCGAAATCGACATCGCCGCCCGCTACCACGCCGACGACCTGATGTGCTTCAACATCCTCGGCGAAATCCCCGGCGGCGATCTCAAGGATGAGCTCGTCATGCTCGGCGGCCATTTCGACTCCTGGCACGGCGGCACCGGCGCGACCGACAACGCCATCGGCTGCGGCGTTGCCCTCGAAGCCGTGCGCATTCTGCAATCGCTGGGCATCAAGCCGCGGCGCACCATCCGCCTCGCCCTCTGGACCGGCGAAGAACAGGGCCTACTCGGCTCCAAAGCCTACGTCACCGACCATTTTGGCAAAGCCATCACGCCCCCCTCGCCCCCCGGCAGCAAAACCGGCCGCTCGCGCACACCAACCCGAAGCGCAAGCGAGGACAAAACATCCTCCACCACACCAACCCGAAGCGCAAGCGAGGACAATACGGCCTCAACTACCCAACCACCCAAAACCGCCGAAAACGCCGACGAAAACAAAGCCGTCGGAACCCCATCCACATCATCCCCAACATCATCAAGCGCTCAGCGGCCCACCAAATACGAACTAAAACCCGATCATTCCAAATTCGCCGCCTACTTCAACCTCGACAACGGCGGCGGAAAGGTTCGCGGCGTTTATCTCCAAGGCAACGACGCCGTCCGCCCCATTTTCCACGCCTGGCTCCAGCCCTTCAGCGACCTCGGCGCCATCACCCTCTCCTCCAACAACACCGGCGGCACCGACCACCTCTCCTACGACGCCGTCGGCCTCCCCGGCTTTCAATTCATCCAAGACCAACTCGAATACGACACCCGCACGCACCACTCCAACATGGACGTCTTCGACCGCCTCCAAGAAGACGACATCAAACAAGCCTCCATCATCATGGCCTCCTTCGTTTATCACGCCGCCATGCGCGACCAAAAACTCCCCCGCAAGAAGCTCGAAGGCGAAATCACCGAAGCCCCGCCGCAGCAATAGCTACTTCCGCCTCTGCCATGCGCGTTGTGTTTGACACATCGGTGCTCGTAGCCGCAGCGCGTTCCCGCCGTGGCGCAAGTTTCGCGCTGATAAGCTCAATCCCGTCTACGAACTTCGAAATCTGCCTGTCGGTTGCGCTTTATAACGAGTGGGAGGAAGTTCTAACGCGTCCGGAGCATCTACCGCCGGGCCAAACGTCGGCCGACGCAGTCCGTTTTCTTCAATTTCTCGCCAGCCAAGCCTGGTTGCAGGAAATATACTTCCTGTGGCGTCCATTTCTGCATGATCCGGACGATGATATGATTGTAGAGTTGGCATTCGCGGCACAATGCGAATATATCGTCACCCACAACACCAAGGATTTTGCGGGTTGCGAGCGCCTTGGGGTTAAGACCATCACACCGCGAGAGTTCTTGAAGCAACTCAACGATCGTCGGCAACCATGAGCACGGTAACGATTCAAATCCCCGATTCTTTGCGGCGGAGCATCCAAGCTCTTGCTGACCAAGATGGCTACTCACTGGAGCAATTCGTCGCCAGCGCCGCCGCCGAAAAGCTCGCCGCAATGCGCACCCTCGCTTATCTTCAAGCCCAAGCAACCCAAGGCCGCCGCGAAGATTTCCATCGCTACCTGGCCGCCGTTCCCGACAACGAGCCCAGCGAAACCGACCGCGTTTCCGAGTGAGGCCGGTTACCAGGGTGTATTTAAGCTTCGTGAAAGGGAACCTGGCGAACCGCCAAATCGCCCTATCAATTATTTTTGGTAGTTTCGAGGGGTTCAGCGAGTTGTCCGGCACTGAGCGCGTCGTTGTAGGTTGATTAACTACTTGCAGTTAGGCCGTGGAAGATGATTGGCGGCGCGGTGAGGGGTTGGTGAGTGTTTGGCGGTTGGTGGTGAGGGTTGGTGAGTTCTTGGGGAGCGGAAGAAGCGCTGCCGGGGAAGTTGGCAGTGGTACCTGAAGCCGGGTTGGCGGCGGCCGGGGCGGTTGGCGATTGTGAATCTATTGGCTGTTCTGTCCGGTCAGGGCCTGACCGGACTACCTTGGGGTAGGGCCAGCATTCGGCGGGGGGAAAGCCGACGCCGCGGCGACAGAGATAGGCGGCGAGGATATCTTTGCAGTCCTTCAGGGCGGTCATAAATTCAGGACTGGGCTGGCGGGCAAATTGCTTAGCGGTGCGGAGAAAGTTACCGATCGCGGTGGAGATGGCTTTGAGAAGATCGTCTTGCTGGAGATGGGAGGGGATCGGGTTGTCCTTGAGCCGGCTGTCGCGGAGCTCGCCGATGCGGCGGGTGACGCGGAGATAAGCGTTGATGAGCTGGGCGGTCGGTGCGATGTCGCGGGTGGTGACGATGTTCCATTTATTGACGGTGCCGCTGTGATCGCTGGTGCCTTGTTTGACTGTAGAAAGGCTGGTGGGCTGTTTCAGGAGGGCCTCGGTGGTGGTATTTAGGACAAATTCGAGACGCATTTGCTCGATTTGGGTTTCGAGGCGCTGGCGAGCGAGAGGGTTGTGAATGCCCGGGTCGTCACGGTCGGCCTGAGCGAGGCGGCGGCGGACGCGGGCGACGATTTGCGTGACACGGCTTTTGTCGAGGTTGTAAACGTCGGCGACTTCCTGGTGAGTGAAGTTTTCGAGGACGACTTTTTTGAAGATGGCGAGATCGCGAGTGCGGTTTTGGGAGTGGCGGGGAGAGGCAGGGCTTGAGGATTGAGGCGTGAGGCTTGAGGGAAGCAGAGCGGGAGAGAGTTCTTGGGACATGGTAGGCCTCGATTCTGGAGTGGCAAAACGATATTTATGTACACTAGTGGCTAAGTGAACAAAACAATCGAGGGTCTGCAAGGAAGTTGTTGCTGGATTTTGGGTGCGGAGGCCGGTGGAGACGGCGCAATGCTTTGGGAGAGAAGGAGTAGCGGCGGGGGAAATATGTTTTGGTGAGGGAGGGCGAATGGACTAGTATGGTCCATTTTGGAGGGGTGTTTTGGGCCGGCTAAAGTAGAAAATGCGCCGGTCGGGGTAGCTGATTGGTTAGAGCAGAGGACCCGTCGGGGCCATTTTGAATCCTTTCCACGTCACTTTTGCTTGGGGGAGGCGTGGGAGTATATTTTGTGTCTGCAACGCGTTGCTAATCGTAAAGAGAACGGCGATGAACAAGACGGATGGTCGGGTCCAAGTGAATCAGATGAGCGTGGCTTGCCCATGCGGACAACGACTCGTCTTGTGGTCTGATTTCGACGGAAATCACATTCAATGCCCGGCCTGCAAGCAGGTCATATCCATTGCGCGGCCATTGCCTCTAAATGGTCCGGTTCCTGACGACCGCAGTGGTTTTAGCGGGGCAACCTTCAAGTTGCTTTGGACGTTGCTCGGTGTAATTGCGCTCGTTGCTGTGGCATTCGTAGTTCTCTATTCACGTGCGGTTCATAGGTCACGAACCGACGCGGCAAATCGAAAGTTAACTCTGGCAGTCACAGCAGCGCAAGAATGGATGGCAAAAGGATTGCCTAGCGACGGTGAGACAGCGGAGCGCGAGTTGTCGAATGCGATTTCTGATCAAGATACGACTATTCGATCCACAGCCGAACCGATGTTGGATCAAGTCCGTCAGCGTCGGGAGGAGTACGCGAAAAAGGCTGAAACCCGGCAGGCACAACAGCGGGCTACTGCTGTTTTGGTCGATGCGAAGCGACTGTTGGACGCTAACCGAATCTCGGATGCTATCAATCAGCTGGAAAAGTATGTGGCCGACCCAAACGCCTCTGAACGAACTCAAGCGGATCGCCTTCTTGCGGAAGCGAGAATCGCTGTCTCTGACGAAGCAACGCTCAATGCATTGGTCGCAATGAATGCCTCATCCTTTGAACGCGCACGGGCTTCATCCCAAATCGAGGATGGTAAAGTCTTCGATCCTACGCTGCTCACCGCCCGCGCGGAAACGATTCGACGGAACTTTGGCCAGGCAGCCCGTAAACGCGAGGAGATTAATGCGGCCGAGGAGAGACGGCGGGAAGATGCTAGGATCGCCGAGGAAGAACGCTTGAAGGCCGTGCGCCTGGCTGAGGTCGCACGAGAGCGTGAGGGAGCAGAACGACGGCAAGCAGAACTTGCACGCGAGCGAGCGGCAGAGGAAGCTCGCAGGGCCGAGGTCGAATTGCTAAGAAATCCACCGGCGGTGAGCTTCAAGGACTTGGTCAATTTCCCAGAGGATTACATGGAGAAGCCCGTCAAGGTGAGTGGCGTATGGTTTCACGGTGACTTGAATAGACAGGAGAAACAGCCTCTGTTTGCGGCCACTGTCGAAAGCGATGACGGTAAATACGCCCTTGGCCATCTATCCCTAATGGAGAGAGGTCTGAATTTTGTTGTCTCCGAGAATTTTGGACGGGCACTCGATTTGGCATTTGAGGCACGGTCAAAAACTCGCACGAACCTCTGCTGCGTAATTAGCAAAATTGGTGACGCAAAAATTGCGAAGATCTATCGAATCGAAGTACTTAATTTGAGTGGCGGCGTGGTCCGTTCTCTTGAAGACGAGAAACCGCGAGACTAGACACGCAATCCACGACTCGGGATTCCGATGGGCGAGCCGCTGTCAGGGCTTGGCCTGGATTTTCCTCGCACCGAACTCTTTGTCGATCGCAGCCAAGTCTTCAATGAGTTCGCCCAGTCTGTATTCATCAAACAATCGATCTGGTTGCTGAATGTTTTCTAGTTCTTGCGCTATGCAGTTCGCGCGCTCCTGGCGAGTTGCCCCTTTGCTGGCAATGTACGCCCGAAGGTTGGAGACGGCGTCGCGGAAAGTCTGCGTTGTGGACATGATTATTCAGCAGTAGGGCTTTGTAATTGACTTCATGATTAGAACTGGCAACGTCCGGCCGTGAAAGCATGCCCCGTTGCCGAGCGGCGAGCTTACCGCGGTCGGCTTTTCTCAAGGCCGGTGGTTTTGGCTCACGAATTGCGGCCCGATGGGCATGGAAGCCGAATGTGTTGGATCTTTTACTCAGGCCGCTGGCCTGGGCTATCGAATTATGGCCCTGTGGGCCTAAAGACCGAGAAGTTTAGTGTTGTGGTCGTGATACCGGCGGCTGAGCCGTCAGGCTTTATGTCTTCGCCGCTTCGCGGCAAGGTTTTTTTGGGCCGGCTAGCGCGCGAGTACGATGTAGGGCATGAACTCACCCGAATCCCTTTGCCGCTCCTGCGACTGGATGCGACTGATCACTTCTGGCCGCGGGTCGCAATTTGTGTTGTGCAGGAAGTCGCAGGATGATCCGCGGTTTGCCAAGTATCCGCCGCAGCCGATTGTGAGATGCAGTGGATACCAAGCGGCACTACCACTGAATGCGCCACCCGACGGCGATCAGGCTGCCGAGGGCAACAATGAAAAGCCCCAGCCCAGCGATGATCCACCTGGCGGCCGTCGCGCCGACGGACTCGACCAAAAGACGTGATTTGGTGAGCTGCATCAGCAGGGAGGATCGAAAGATCGCACCGCCAATGAGCAAGCAGCCGATCGCGATAGCCACCAGCCCAACAAAAATATCCTGAATCGGTCGCATACAGTGGGGTAGGCTTCTAGCCTGCCATTTAGATTACGGCAGGCTGGAAGCCTGCCCCACGACGTAAGTCTGACGAATGTTAAGCGGCTTATCGGGAGCCATTGGCAGATCGAAGAGAAACAAATTCGCAGGAGCGCCGACTTGGAGGCCCGGATGGTCGAGGCCAATGATTTTTGCCGGTCGCAAGCTGGCAATTTCAATCGCGGTTTTCAAATCGACACCTGCAAAACGCATGATGTTGGTGACGCAGGCGTGGATGGGTAGCGATGCGCCGGCGAGGATGTCGGGCTGGCCGGCGGGGACGAGCTTGCCGCTGGGAAGCACTTCGAGGTCGCCAAGACCGGTTTGGTAGCGGCCGGGCGGCATGCCGCCCATGGAGGTGATATCGCTGACGAGGACGATTCGCTCGGGCGTCTTGGCCCGGACCATGGATTTGACGACAGCGGGCGGGAGATGATGGCCATCGACAATGAGGCTGGCGATGAGGCGATCTTCGGCGAGCTGGTCCCAGATGTAGTTGGGGTGGCGCTTGATTTGGGGATGAGCGCCGTTGCCCAGATGCGTGCTCATCGACGCTCCAGCATCGACAGCGGATTTAATTTGGTCGGTCGTCGCCTTGGTATGGCCGATGGCGACGACAACGCCGCTGGCTACGGCCCGGCGAATGAAGTCGGGCGATTGATCATATTCGGGTGAGGCGGTTGTGAGCTTGATTCGGCCTTCGGCGGCTTCTTGGAAGCGTTGGAACTCGTCCCAATCGGGAGGGCGGACGTGCTGCTTGGGGTGTGCTCCGCGAGGGCCGTCGTCGGGACAGATGAAGGGGCCTTCGAGATGGATTCCGGGGATGCGGGCGGCGACTTCGGGAAGTTCGCGGATCGCTTTGGCGATCGTGCCGAGGCCGTGCTGCAAAACATCGTGGCTATCCGTCGTGCACGTCGCCAAAAAAGCGGTGACGCCGAACTGATCCTGCGAGAGCGCAACTTGCCGGACTTTTTCGACCGTCAGCGCGCGGTCGTTGAACTCAATACCGCCGAAGCCGTTGATTTGGAGATCGATCAGGCCGGGGGCGACGATGGGAAGCGACGAGTTATCAGCCGCGGGCTCGATCCGGCTAATGCGGCCAGATTCGATTTGGATGGAAACCGGGGCGAGCGTGTCGTAGCGGCGGGCGACCAGGGTAGTCATTTCAAAAACAAGGCGCGATTGCGGAAAATGGCGATAATAACGTAGGCTTAAGTGTAACCATTCACTTCTGTTGCGCGCTCAAAGGCACTTACACTTTCGTTGCCATGAATCTGCTGTTTATCGTTCTGCCGTCGGCCCTCATCTTGCTTGTTGCCTACTTTACATATGGCAAGCTGCTGTCACGGCTGTTTGAGCTCAATCCGGCGCGGAAAACACCGGCGTATGAGCTGCAGGACGGGCTGGATTTTGAGCCGCTCGATCCTTCGTCGCTGGTGCCGCAACATTTTTCGGCGATTGCGGCGGCGGGGCCGATCGTGGGGCCGATCCTGGCGGGGCTGACGTTTGGCTGGCTGCCGGCACTGCTGTGGATTTTGATCGGCTGCGTTTTCATCGGCGGGGTACATGACTTTAGCGCTCTGGTCGCGTCGATTCGCCATAAAGCCCGATCGATCGCGGAAGTGGTTCGCGAGAACATGAGCCGGCGGTCGTACTTGCTGTTTCTGGCGTTCATTTGGCTGGCGCTGGTTTATATCATCGTGGCGTTTACGGACGTGACGGCGACTTCGTTCATCGGTCCGCCAACGGGCGATAACGGAAACGTCGGTGGTGGAGCAATCGCCAGCGCGTCGGCCATTTATCTGGTGTTGACGATCCTGATGGGCGCGTGCCTGCGGTATCTGAAGATGGGGATGAATCAGGCGACGGCGCTGTTCATTGTGCTGGTTGCGGCGGCGATCATCGCCGGGCCGTACATTCCTTTTGACCTCGCGACGCGTATCTATCGTCCCGCCGAAGGCGCCTCAGCCGAGCTGTATGCGGCAGCCGCACAGCACGACGGGAACGCGATCGCGACGATTTCACAGGCTCGCAAAACATGGGACGTGTTGCTGCTGGTGTATTGCTTGCTCGCGGGCATGGCGCCGGTGTGGATGATTTTGCAGCCGCGAGGGCAGCTGGGCGGATATTTCCTGTATTTCGCGCTTGGGGCGGGGGCGATTGGTCTGGTGCTGGGTGGCGGCCAGGTTCAATATCCGGCGTTCCGGGGCTGGGAGGCGGCGCTGCCACGGGCGGGCGCTCCGATGCAACTGCTCTGGCCGATGTTGTTTATCACGATTGCCTGCGGGGCTTGTTCCGGATTTCACTCGCTGATTGCGTCGGGCACGACATCGAAGCAGCTCAAGAATGAAGGCGATGCGACCGTCGTGGGCTATGGCACAATGCTCATGGAAGGAATGGTCGCGATCGTGTCGCTGTGCTGCGTGATGATGTTCCCGTTCGGATCCAACGAACTTTCGGGCAGCCCCAATCAGATTTATGCCCATGGCATCTCGCGATTCTTGAGCGCAGTGCATCTGCCGCAAGGCATTGGCATGTCGTTCGCGCTGATGGCTTTTGCCACGTTCGTGTATGACACGCTGGATGTTTGCACCCGTTTGGGCCGTTTCATCTTGCAGGAGTTGACTGGGCTGCATAATTGGTTTGGCCGCATTCTGGGGACTGGACTGACTGCCGGCGTGCCAATTTATTTCCTGATGGTAGCGCCCAATGTGGTCTATCGGGAAACCGGTGCGCCGGTGGCTCCCGAGCCCGTGTGGCTGATTTTTTGGAATCTTTTCGGCGCGAGCAACCAACTGCTCGCGGCGCTGACGTTGCTCGGGGTCACGGTTTGGCTGTGGCGGACCTACAAAGCGCCGTGGGTGTGGTTCGTCACCGGTGTGCCGACGGTTTGGATGTATGTGATGAGCACGTGGGCGCTGTGCTTGATGACGCTGCCGAAGTTTGTGGCCGGCGGCAAGATGCTTGCGCCGACCGATCCGGTTCCCTGGATCGGACTGGTGCTGATCGTGCTGGCGGTTTTAATGCTGATTGAGGCAATTCGAATTCTCTTGACGCTGGGCACGCCGCCGGCGGCAAAGGTCGAGGCGATTCCGGCGGCAGCTGCTTCGTAGAACGGTTGGCCGGCGGCCTGTGGCTTTGGAATCGCTGCCCTGCTAAATTGCTCGCATCCGCAACCTTTCACTCCGGGCGAGCAAGCGCATGTCGCTGTTTGAAGACAACCGGTATCAGTGGCGCGAGACGTACTTCGTGCTGTTTGATTACAAGCAGCGGCCGAAAGCCTCGGATGCCAAACGGCTGCTGACTGAGCTTGGTCCGCGGATGGAAATCCAGGAAATTACGGAAAACGCGGATGGCCTTCTGGAATCGATGACGGTGTTTTCGCACTCTGACGCGGCCGCCATGGACATTACCTACGTCGAGGGCGAGGAAGTCAAAGAGCAGGTCATTCAGTTGCGGCAAGAGTGGAAGGGCAAACAGGCCGGCGGCAAGGAGAAGCCGCATTTGGAGCGTGCCATGCACGCCAATGCCCGGTTCGATGTCTATCACTTCGAGGAAATCACTGGTTTTCCCGACGAAGAGGACGACGGCCCGCTGGACCCTGGCACGCTATTGCTGGTCCTGAATAAGCTGGCCCGGCTGTGCCACGGCGAAGCGCTCGATCCGCAGACAGGCGAGTTACTAGAATAGACTTTTGCAACACCTATTCCGCTTGCTTATTGCGTTCGTCGAGCAGTGCTTGTAATTCCGACAACACCTCAAAATCCTTTGGGCGGCCGGCCGCTCGTTTTAACTGAATCAGCTTTTCCAGCGTGACGATGCGCACCGGCATTCCGTATATTTCGCCGATTATCGTAAATGGCAAAACTTGCTCATACGTGCCTCCTCCGGTTACCTCGCCCAATAAGTCAAGGAACCCCAAAGTCGTCGAGAGCGTGAAATTCAACCCCGCTTTGAGTGTCGCAGCGTCCCACAGAAATGGAAGACCGCGAGGGGCACCACGTGGATAGGGTTCAAAGTCTCGTAGAGCGTTAATGATCCGCTGTAAATTCTCCCCGGATCGCGCGCAAAGCACATCCACATCGAATGTGGTACGCGCCACGCCATGTGCGCTCGCCGCCCCTCCGCCAATGAGGATAAAGTCAACGCCAGCCCGATGTAACAGCGGAATCAGCTCGCGAAAATTCGCAGGTTTCATGCGGCATCCGGTTCGTGGCCCGGTTCTCTGGCAGTCGTCTCGCGCATGCGTTTACCAGCCGCCTGTAGTTCCTCAACGAACTCCGCGAACTTATCGAACTGCTCGAAACGCTCGGCGATCGTAAGCTTTAAATTCTCGCGCAGCATCGTCCGATCAACGTCCTTCTTATACGCCTCGATCACCGGATCATAAAAATCGGGCGGGGGCGGCTCCCAAGAGGTGCCGAGCGGTATAATCTCGTCGTTCACACGATTTGCCATGCTCGTTTTCCCTTCTCGCCAATTTTGAATTCTACTCGGTTTTGCACCGCCTGGCTGAGTGGAAGACCCTCTACGGAAAAAAGTCCGCCTTTATATTTTGCTGATTTGTCAATGCGACGTAACGGCAGGTCACCTATGTGGCCAAACTACTAATGGCAAGGACCGCAAAACGCCATGATTGATATCCCGGCAGTTCCGTTCGATTTTGCGTCGGTCGTCAATGATTCGCAGGCCCATATTCGGGCTTATATCGCGGGTTTGGGCGTGCCGCGGCACGATGTGGATGACGTTGCCCAGGATGTGTTTGTGGAGTTATACCGGTTTTCGGACCGGATTCCGCCGAACATTCCGGTCAAGCAATGGCTGAAGGGAATTGCTCGCAATCTGTGCATGAACTACTTCCGCCGCACCAGCCGGCGGCAGCGGCTGCAGCGGGAGGCGCTCGTGGAGATTTTTTTGCGGGCGGAGAAAAAACAGTCAGCCGTACTGTCCGAAGGGCCGGTGGGACGGGCGCTCGACGGGTGCTGCGAGAAACTGTCGCCGGAAAGCCAGCGACTGCTGGCCTTGCGTTACGAACAGGAACTGCCGAGCCACATCATTGCAGAACGACTGCAAACGACGGCCGAGGCGGTGCGAATTGCGTTGTTTCGGATTCGCACCACGCTGAAGGCTTGTATTGGCAAGAGCCTGACCGTTGATGGATCGTCATAGGCCGGAACGATCGCCCTTGTGGTGGTTGAATTCGGTCGGGATCGCTCAGATGAGCGATCCTAGACACGGATGTTTCCTTTTGTGAGAAGAACGATGTCCGACATTGACCATTTAGTTCAACGATATGTGGAAGATCGCTCGGCGTTGAGCGTGCGCGAGCTCGATGAGCTCATTGCAGCACTCAAGGCGGATGCGGGTTTCGCCGTGAGCGTGCGCGAGCAGTTGCTGCTTGATGATTTGCTGGCGCAAAAGTTCACAATCGATCGCCGCAATTTTGTCGCGCAAGTTGAGCAGCGGATCGCCGATCTTGGCCGCGGTCAAAACGAGCTTTGCAAACAGACGGCAGATCTTCGCTCACTGGCAGCAGCGGAAAAGAACTCGCCGCGGTGGGTGCGATATGTTCTCGCCCTATCAATATTAATCGCCATGGGCGGTGTCGCTGCGGTCATGCGTTTCTGGCCGCATGGCCCGGTCATCGCCACGGTCACCGCGGTCACGGGCGACGGAGTAAGGATCGAGCAAGACGGTGGCTCAGAAGCCGCGGAAGTGGACGATTCGCTGGAGAGCGGTCAACGAATTGTGGTTGCCCGCAACAGTTCGGTCACGCTCAGTTATGACGACGGCAGCGAGCTGCGCATTGACGGGAGCAGCGAGGGTAAGTCTGTTGTCGTGTTCGATCCGCAGGAGCACGGCGGCCCAAAACAAATTCACATCGAACGCGGCGAACTCGTGGCGAATATTAAGCCGCAACTTGCCGGCTCGATGAAATTTGTGACACCGCATGGCGTGGCGACCGCACCGGTTTCGCATTTCCGCCTGGTCGTGACGAACGACGAAACGCTGGTCGAGGTCAAGGAAGGCAAAGTTCAGCTCAATCGCACCGGCGACAACCGTCCATTGCTCGTTGCGGCGAATGAAACGGGTATGGCCTCGCGCGAAACGCAGCAAATTCGCACGCTAACGTGGCCCTATCGCCGCGATGGCCTGGCGTATCTATTTTCGCCGCTCGAATCGGCGCCAAAGGAAAACAAGCCGCTCACTGTCGTTCGAGATGCCGAAACCCGCAGCTTCCGCACGACGCTGCTGGAGCCGCGGGGCGAAGCCGCGCTCATGGAATCGCGCTGGTTTTACGAACTAAACGGCGGCTATCTGGTCGCTAACGATGCCGGCTCTGACATTTTTAACGCCGGCCGCGGCGGATCGGAGCTGACCGTGGAGGCTGTATTTTCACCGGCCAGCATGGATCAGGCTGGTCCAGCCCGCATCGTCGCTCTGGCTGATGAAGGTGACGAGCCCGATTTTGCCCTGGAGCAAGAGGGCCAGGATTTCATGTTCTGCATTAAGACCGACGCGGAGTCACCGCCTTCGCCGCCGCGGATGACAATTAATTCCAGTGATACGCCACTGCACCTCACGATGACGTATCGCTACGGCGAGCTCATCGCCTATCGCGACGGTATGGAGATTGCTAGGTCGAAGGACATGCGCGGCTCGCTTGGTGCTTGGCGATCCGGTCCACTGACGGTCGGAGCCGATGCGGCGGGCGAGCGGCCGTGGCGGGGGGTCATGGAGGCGGTAGCGCTCTATAACCGCTGCCTTGAGCCGGGCGAAGTGGCTCGCAATGCGCGAAACTATAAATTGCTAGCTCGGGGCGGCATGTAGGCTGTCGATCGCCGCGCCGGCTGCGTTTTTAATGTCGAGCAGGTGCGCTGGTCGCCTGCACAACCATTAATCTCAACCACCGTTCCCCAATTTGCCAATAGTCCGTATGATGCGCCGCAGGCACGACGCGGTGCGCCGCTGGCAAACTGTGCCGGTGATTCGAGACAAGGGGACTGCGCTTGATCGCGTAGTTTGATGCCGCGCGATTGCCGATATTGAACACACCGTTTGCACCGCTGCTGTCATTGGGCCCGTCCTACCCAGGCCGCTCGTAGCGGGGATTCCACGAAGGAGCTGTCCGTGGCCTTTTCCCGGTTTATTGGTTGTTTCTCGCCCGCGCTCCTGGTCGTGGCGTTGTCAGCCCGCGCGTGGGCCGTGCATCCCAGCGAGTTATTGCTCCCAGCGACGACGAAAGGCTTCATCTCCACGCAGGACGTGGACGAAGTCCGCAAGAAGTTCAATGAGACGCAGCTTGGCGAGATGGTCGCTGATCCGTTGATGCAGCCGTTCGTCGAAGACGTGAAAAAACAGATCGGGGCGAAGCTCGAAAAAGCCGGTAAGCGGCTGGGCATCAAATGGGACGACATGCAAGGTGTCTATGGCGGCGAAGTCGCCGCGGCGCTCATTCAGCCGGACCCGAAAGACAAGATGTCGCACGCCACCGCGCTGATCGTCGATGTGACCGGCAAGCAGCAACAAGCCGCGGCGCTGCTGAAAAAGATTGAAGAGAATCAAAAAGCCAACAAGGCCAAAAAGGGCGCGATCAAGGAAGGCAACGTTGAAATCATCGTCTACGAACAGCCGCTTGCGCCGGGCGAAAAAGTGCCGGAGCGGTCGTATCATTTCCTCGCTGGCAATCAGCTCATTGTCACCGATCACGAAGCGACTTCGCGTGGCATTGTGCATCGACTTGACGGCACCGCGAAGGACACGCTGGCCAGCGTGCTGGCGTTTGGCGAAACGTTGAAGCGCTGCCAGGAGGCCGCCAATAATCAGCAGTACCATGTTCGTTGGTTTATCGAGCCATTTGGATATGCCGAAGCCAGTCGGGCGTCCCAAGGCGGCAAAAAGAAACGCGGCACGGATCTTTTGAAGATCGTGCAGACGCAGGGCTTCAACGCCGTCCAAGGCATCGGCGGGCACGTCTTCTTCGCGACCCAAAACACCGAAGTTCTCCATCGCACTTACGTCTATGCGCCGCCAGTCAAGCGCGGCCCGAATGACAAGAGTAAAGACAAATACGATCTCGGGATGCGGATGCTCAATTTCCCGAACAGCGCGAATCCGAACGCGCTTGAACCGCCGGCCTGGGCGCTGCCCGACGTCGCGACCTATCTGAGCTTCAACTGGAAGATGCGGGATGCATTCGATTATTCGGAAACGCTCGTCGATGCGATCATCGGCGATAAGGGCGCCTTCAAGGAAATCTGGCTCAGCCTGAAGAGCGACATCAACGGCCCGCAAATCGACATCTACAAAGAGCTGCTCGATCATCTCGGCACGCGGTTCACGCTGCTATCCGATGTGAAGCTGCCTGTCGATCTCAAGAGTGAGCGACTGCTATCTGTGGTCGAGCTGAAAAACGCAGAATCCGCCGCCGTGGTCACAAAAACACTTGAAAAGGCGTTCAAGAAAGATCCCCAGGCACGCCGCCGCACCTATAAAGGCAATGTTATTTGGGAAATCACTCAGGACGACAGCCTCGCCGAGGAAGAGACTGAGCTGATGATCGAAGGCGTGGGGTTCGTGAGTGCCGAAGCGCCGCCGGCCAAGGATGTCGGCAAAGTCAAGGACGAAAAGGCCGAGGAGAAAGAGGACGACGAGACGAAGCTGCCCAACATGGCGCTGACTGTCTTTCTGGATCACCTCGTTGTCTCGACGCACGTGGATTTCATTCAAGATTTCATCGCCTATCAGGATGCCAAGGCCGCCGGCCTGGCCCAAGCCAAAGACTATCAGCGCGTCCGGGCCGAGTTGAACGTGCTGGGATCGAATCTGAATAGCTTTTTGTTTTTCAGCCGCACGGACGAATCGTATCGGGCTACCTACGAGCTGATGAAAGACAACAAGCTGCCGCAGGCCGAGACAATTCTCGCCCGCCTGCTCAATACGCTGTTCGGTCCCAAAGAAGAAGGCGTCATCCGTGAGCAGGAAATCGATGGCACAAAGCTGCCCGACTTTGAGCAGGTCAAAAAGTATCTGGGCCCCGGCGGCCTCTATACGCAGTCCGAAGATGACGGTTGGTGGCTCGTCGGCTGCTTGCTGAAGAAGTAACGTCCATTTTGCGCCGCCAGCAGAACTCGCGCATCTGGGGCAGCTCTCAATCTTCCGTCGCTGCTAGCCGATACTGACAGCATCCTTCCCGATGGATCGGAGTTCCGCCATGCGCACGCTTGCCCTCTCCCTAATTGCCCTCTTCGCTGCTCCCAGCCTCGTGCTGGCCCACGGGCATCTGAAAGATCTTCACGAGCAACACCGTCACAACAAAGTGATGAAGCACGCCCCTGCTCAATGTTGCCGCGAGCAAAGCGGTCATCATCAGATGCTGCACCATCACAAGAAGTAGGCAGCCGCCAACGTGGGATAGGCCTCCGGCCTGCCCTGCAAAAACAATCGCAATTGCACTGCCGATCGGGTTGATTGCCACGATATAATCTTCTTCGTGGCATCCAGGTACCTATTCTGCGCGGCGGCAACACTACTGCTGTCATTCTGCGCGTCGCCGCTTTGCGCCATCGAGCACCTGACGATCAAGCAAGGCGAGTCTACTCGGGAAATTGCCGGCAAGATCGAAGTGGAAGCCGCGGATGGCGGTGTAATGTTATTGGCCCGCGATGGCGGTTTGTGGCCGGTCGAGAAAGAGAATATCGTCAATCGTCGAGCGGATGCGAAGCCCTTTGCACCGCTTACAAACGCCGAATTGACCAAACAGCTCGCTGCGGAGCTGCCCGGGTTTAAGACGTTTCAGACGCAGCATTACCTGATTCATTACAACACGTCTCCGGCTTACGCCAAATGGGTCGGCAGCTTGTTTGAGGGGCTGCACAAGGCGTTTTACAACTACTGGAGCCGCCGCGGAGCCGTCCTACACGAGCCCGAGTTTCCCCTTGTCGCCCTCGTATTCGACAGCCAGGCGTCGTTTGCCAAATATGCTCATGCGGAAATCGGCGAGCGGGCCGGTTCGATCATTGGCTACTACAATTTGAAGACAAATCGGATGGTCATGTACGACCTCACCGGCATCGAAGCGGCTGGTGCGGTCAACGAACGCAACGCGGCCGCTCGTATCAATCAGATTCTCTCGCAGCCGGGGGCTGAACGGACGGTGGCGACAGTCGTACACGAGGCGACGCATCAACTGGCATTCAACAGCGGATTGCAAGTACGTTTTGCCGACGTTCCGTTTTGGGTCAGCGAGGGGATTGCCATTTATTTCGAGACGCCGAACCTGGAAAGCACCAAAGGCTGGCGGAACATCGGCTCGATCAATCGGGTTAACCTTGTCAACTTTCGCCAATATCTGATGCGGCGCAAACCGGGCAGCCTGGAGTTGCTACTCTCCGATGACAAACGGTTTCAGGACGCTTCGACTGCCAGTGACGCCTACGCCGAAGCCTGGGCCCTGAATTACTACTTCCTGCAAACCAAAAGCGAAGCGTACGTTAAATACCTCGCCGCGCTTGCCGACCAAAAGCCGTTGATCGATGTTGAACCAGCGGATCGGCTGAGGCAGTTCAAGCAATTCTTTGGGGATGACCTAAACAGCGTTGAAAACGACTTCCTCAGATACATGCGATCTGTGAATTAAGTTGGTACGACCCCGCCATTTACAGTTTTGGCAGACATTCGCTAAAATCCAGGGTTTCCCGCAATTCTTACAGCGCGTCGTTGTGACGCAACCCAATAGCTGCTATGTAGTTGTGGCGATTTGGCCGGCACAAGACGGCATTGGCCGCTCGGCGTCATTTGCTTAAGCATGTTCGAATCCCTCCAGACCGGTTTGCGCTCGGCGCTGAAGACCTTGTCGGGTAAGGCAAGGTTGACGGAAGCGAATATGCGCGACGGGCTCGCGCTCGTGGAGCAGTCACTTCTGGAGGCGGATGTTAGCTACCAGGTGGCAAAGGATTTTGTGGCCCGCGTCTCTGAGGAGGCGATGGGAGAAAAAGTGCTGCTGGCGCTGAATCCGACGCAGCAGCTGATCGGCATTATTAACAACGAGCTGATCAAGACGCTGGGGCCGGTCGATCCGGCGATTCCGCTCCGCAAGGACGTGACGATCCTGATGATGTGCGGCTTGCAGGGATCGGGCAAGACGACGACGTGCGGCAAGCTCGCAAAGCTGCTGCAGCAGAGCAAAAAGACGTGTTTGCTCGTGGCGGCGGACTTGCAGCGGCCGGCGGCAATCGAACAGTTGCATGTGATTGGCGGGCAGCTCGGGGTGCCGGTGTATTCGGAGCCGGGGGCGAAAGATCCAATCGCAGTTTGCACGGCGGCGGTGGCCAAAGCGAAGGCCGAGCAGATTCCGATCGTCGTGCTCGATACGGCGGGGCGGCTGGCGATCGACGAAGAGTTGATGGACCAACTGGTTCATATCGATGAAAAAGTTCATCCGGACCAGGTGTATCTGGTCGTTGATGGGATGACGGGCCAGGACGCGGTGAATAGCGCGGCGGCATTCAATGAGGCGCTG
This sequence comes from Pirellulaceae bacterium, assembly GCA_036496265.1. Lineage (GTDB taxonomy): Bacteria > Planctomycetota > Planctomycetia > Pirellulales > Pirellulaceae > CAYLLN01. The sequence continues at coordinate 21,894 of DASXLL010000202.1, forward strand.
GAGCTCGACGGCGTCATCATGACGAAGCTCGACGGCGATGCCCGCGGCGGCGCGCTATTGTCGGTCAAGGAAGTGACGGGCGTGCCGATCAAGTTCATCGGCACGGGGGAGCATCTGGATGCCCTGGAGCCGTTTCGGCCGGAAGGAATGGCCAGCCGCATTTTGGGGATGGGCGACGTGGTCGGGCTGGTCGAGACGGTGCAAAAAGCCGTCGATATGGAGCAGGCCAAGGCTCTGGAGGAAAAGCTGGCCGCCGGCGAGTTCACGCTGGACGATTTCAAGGGCCAGATGCGGCAGATTTTGCAGCCCGGCCTGATGATGAAGATGATGAGCATGCTGCCCGGGATGGGGCAGATGACGGAGGCGATGAACGGCGAAGAGGCCGAGGGGGAAATGAAGCGGATGCTGGGGATCATCGACTCGATGACGCCCCGGGAGCGGCGAAATCCTAAGATTATCGAGCCCGGCAGGCGAAACCGGATTGCCCGCGGGGCCGGCGTCCAAGTCCAGGACGTCAATGCGCTGCTCAAACAATTTGATATGATGGCTCCCATCATGAAGGCCATGGCCGGCAAGGGCATGGGCCAGCGGATGCAGGCCATTCAGGACTTGCAGAAGAGCGGCATGTTCAACCCTGGTGGGGGCATGCCAAAGATCAAAGGTGATACGGGGAAGCGGCTGACGTCGAAGGAGAAGGCCGAGATGAAGAAGAAGCGGGATAAGGAGCTGAAGAAGAAAAAAGGGCCGCGGGGAGCGTGGTAGCAAGTTCATTTGTCACTAGTCCTTTGTCATTTGCACAGAACGAGTGACAAGTGACCAATGACAAGTGACAAAAACAATCGACATTGATTTTTCGATAGAGAGGTAATATGGCAGTTCGAATTCGAATGAAGAAGCTGGGCCGCAAGCATCAGCCGTTTTTCCGGATGGTGGCGATTGATGGCCGAGCGCCGCGCGATGGCAAGGCGATCGAGGAACTGGGTCTGTATGACCCGATGGTGAAAGACACCGACGCCCGGGCAATTCTCAATGGCGAGCGGATCGCGTATTGGATTTCGGTCGGCGCATTGCCGTCGGAGAATTGCGAACGGCTAATCAAGAAGTACGGCAAGGACGGCACGCATCTGGCGCTGCAGCAAGCGGCGCTGGAGAAGATCAAAACGACCAAGCCGCAGGCGCCGGCGCCCTACATTCCGCCACCCAAGCCGCCGGAACCAGAGCCGGCCCCGGCTGCGGAGGCGAGTGCTGAGGGCGCGCCCGCTGCTGAGGCGGCCGAGGCGGCCACACCGGCTGAAGAACCGAAATCCGAATGACGAAGCACGAATGACCAATAAAGACTGACCTGCGCCAATTGGTCATTCGGATTTTGTCATTCGTCATTTCCGTTTATGCGATTTGATGTCCTGACTTTATTCCCGGCGATTTTTGACGGGTATTTGGGTCAGAGCTTGTTGAAGAAAGGGATCGATGCGGGGCTGATCGACGTACAGTTGCACGACATTCGGCACTGGTCGAAGGACAAGCACCACAAAGTCGATGATCGGCCGTTCGGTGGTGGGCCCGGCATGATTTTACAGGTCGAGCCGGTGTTCGATTGCGTGGAAGCGGTGCAGCAGTTGGCCCAACCCCCAGGAATACAACCGGGTCATTTGGTCTGCCTCAGTCCGAAAGGTCGGACACTGAATCAAACGATCGTGGAGGAATTGGCCGCCAAGCCCCGGCTGTTGCTCCTCTGCGGTCGATACGAAGGTTTTGACGAACGCGTTTTCGATATTTTGCAGCCCGATGAGATTTCGATAGGAGACTACATACTCAACGGCGGAGAAGCAGCGGCGATGGTTGTCATCGACGCGGTGATTCGCCTAATTCCCGGTGTCCTGGGAGACGAAACAAGCAACCAGCACGATTCGTTTTCGAGCGCGAACCGATTATTGGAGTTTCCGCAGTATTCGAGGCCGAGGGAGTTTCGCGGCCACGAAGTTCCCGAAGTTCTCGTCAGTGGCAACCACGAACAAATCGCCCGTTGGCGGCAGGAACAGAGTTACCTACACACGAGAAAACGGCGGTCGGATTTACTAGATCAATGAACTCGTTTAACCCGGACCCAGAGGCGACGGCGCAGTTGCGGAAGACCTGCGACTCTTCGGCAATCGGTTAAACGATGAGCTAAATAAACGCAAACGAACCAAAAGGACGAACCCATGAACCAAGACATTCTCAAACTCGTCGAAAAACCGAGCCTGAAGGCCGAAGTGCCGAAATTCGCCATCGGCGACACCGTCGATGTGCATACGCGAATTCTTGAAGGTGAGGACGAGCGGATCCAGATCTTCAGCGGCACCGTCATCGCCCGCTCCGGCAGCGGCAGCCGGGAAATGTTCACCGTGCGGCGGATCGTCGCCGGCGAAGGCGTCGAGCGCAAGTTTCCGCTGCATTCGCCGAAGATCGCCAAGGTCGAGGTCAAGCGCACCGGCGTCACCCGCCGCGCCAAGCTCTATTACCTCCGTGACCGAGTCGGCAAGGCCGTCCGCCTTCGGGAGCGCAAGACTGCGACCGGCAAGGAAGAGACGACCAAGGCATAGTCACTTTGTAAGCCGGGAGCAAACGTGCTCCCGGAGATTCGTCAAACAGGCGTCCATCGAGCAGGTCCGGGACCCAATTTGGTCCCGGCTAATGGCGGATCGACGTTATGCGTTGGCTCACTCCGATTCGCGAGCGATTGCAATTGCTTCTCGCGCCCAAGCCGCTGGGCCGCCGCGGAGAGGACGCCGCTGCCCGCTTTTTGAAAAAACTCGGTTATATCATCGTCGCCCGCGGCCATCGCGATAACATTGGCGAGGTCGATCTGATTGCTGTCGATGGCCGGACGGTGGTTTTCATCGAGGTCAAAACGCGCACCAGCCACGACGCGGGTCATCCGGCCGATGCTGTCGATGAGAAAAAGCAGCAACGGCTGACGCGGCTGGCGCTGTCATACTTAAAGCGCCATGACTTGCTCGAATGCGCCGCACGTTTCGACGTCGTGGCGGTGACGTGGCCGGACGACAACAGCTGCCCAGTGATTGAGCATTTTCAAAATGCGTTTGAGCCAATCGGGTTGGATGGGATGTTTTCGTAAGTCCTCGGAATAATCGGGCGGGTTGATTGAAATCAATGCGCCAGCAATTCATTGAGGTGAACTTCGACGCATTCGGCCAACCGCGAGGGGTTGTAGCCGCCTTCCAGGAGGCTCACGACGCGGCCCTCTGCGTATTGGTTCGCCACTGCCATGACCGAATTGGTGAGACGAATGAAATCGTCGGTTTCCAATTCCAGCGACCCGATGGGATCTTCGCGATGGGCATCGAAACCGGCGCTAATGAGCACGAGTTGCGGCTTGATTTTGCTGCTTAGGTCCGCGAGTGCGCTTTCGAAGCGGGCGTGGAAGTCGGCGACCGGCGTGCCGAATTGCACGGGGATATTCGTGATGCATCCAAGCCCGCCGCCGGAGCCGATTTCGTCGGCATCGCCAGTGCCCGGATAAAACGGCCAGCGGTGGATGGAAAGAAAGCCGGCGCGGCCGTCTTCCCAAAATGTTTCCTGAGTGCCGTTTCCGTGGTGAACATCCCAATCGACAATTAGAACGCGGTCGAGACCGTGGTCATCAATTGCCGACCGAGCCGCGATGGCGATGTTATTCAAAAGACAAAAACCCATGGCGCCGCGCGGCCTGGCGTGGTGACCGGGCGGCCGGACGAGGCACAAAGCCGTTCTGTCTTCGCCCTTAAGCACTCGCGCGACTGCGTCGCAGGCAGCCCCGGCTGCCATCAGGGCGACGTCGTAGGACTTCTCGCTGACGACGGTATCGGTCTCAATTCGCCAGCCGCCCGCGGCCGAACAACCCTGCAGTTGCTCGACATAGCGCGGATCGTGAACGCGCTCGATTTGATCGATGCGAGCCGCAATTAACTCGGGCTGCGAGCAGCGTGCGGCAAGACCGGTCGTTTTTAAGCGGTTGGAAATCGCCACGAGCCGGCGAGGATGCTCTGGATGAGCGCCGGTGATGTGCTCCAGAAAGACAGGACTCGAATACAGTAGCGTCATGGCCGCTTATTCTAAGGGCAAAAAAACGATGAAGTCGCACATTCGAGACGGAACTCTTGTCCCCCCTAAACGTCGTGTCACAATACCGTCGTCGCGAGAGTGTAGCTCAGTTGGCAGAATACGGGGCTCCCAAGTTCGATGCCGCGGGTTCGAATCCCGTCGCCCGTTTTCTTTCGCCGCTTTAATACGTCACGCTTCAGACTCGTTCAGCTTCACGGCGGCGCGGAGGAGAGCCTTGAGGGCCTTCTCGTTGATTTTCTCGCCCTCGTGAAAGTCGATGGCGCGCCTGGTGTTGCCTTCGAGACTGGAGTTAAAGAGGCCGGCAGGGTCCGGAAGCGAAGCGCCCTTGGCGAAGGTCATCTTCACGACGCTCTTGTAGGTCTCACCGGTGCAGATGATCCCGTCGTGCGACCACACCGGGACGCCGAGCATCGAGTTTGACGGCTTGCGCCATTTTACTTCCTCGACGACTTCGGGGTCGGCCTCCTTGATGAGCATGCGGATGCGAGCAAGCATCTCGCCTCGCCAATCGTTGAGCTTTTTGATTCTGGCGTCGAACTCCTGCGAGAACGAGGTTACTTGTTTTCCTTTCTCTGAGGATTTCTTGGTCTTGCTCATGAGGCTGTCACTTTCTTCATGCCGAGTACGCCATAGTCCATCGTCGGGCCGCACCGTTAGGAATTGGCGCTTTTGGCCCGAGCGCTTTCTTCCTCCGGCTTCGGCGGCTGCTTGCCGTATTTGGCTTCGTATTGAGCGGCGAACTCAGCTTCCTTCTCGGGATGGCAGATGAAGCACTGAGAATCGGGGCGGTCGTGGTCTTGGCACCAGTCGCCTTTGGCTTTGAAGTCAGCAACGAGTTTCGTGTTGCAGCGGGCGCAGACCTCTTCGGGCACGCCGTGCTCATCGCACCACCAGCCTTCGTGTTTGTGGCCGGATTCGGCGGCATGGTTGTGAGCATGCGGCTCGCTTGCTGGATGGCCGCAGCCGACGAAAGCGCCCGTGGCAAGAACGCCAAGGACAAATAAATGTTTGAGTGACATGGCTTATTCCCTTTTTGGTTAGTAGGAACCGACTTCGGCAAGCTCCGGTTCATCTACCTCCGCCTCTCTGCGGAGCGGCTGGACCGGTGAGTTGAACAACAAATACAAAACTCGCAGCACGAGCAGCGACATCACCATCGCGCCGATGACACCGCCGATGACAACGGTTGCCAGCGGACGCTGGACTTCGGCGCCCATGCCGGTGCTGAACGCCATCGGCAAAAAGCCGAGACTGGCGACGAGCGTCGTCATGAGCACGGGCCGGAGGCGCGTGATCGCGGCTTGCATCACAGCTTGATCGAGCGGCACGCCGCGCTGTCGGAGCTGCCGGACGTAAGAGACGAGAATCATGTCATCCAGCACCGCGACGCCGGAGAGGGCGATGAAACCGATGGCGGCGGAGATCGAAAATGGCATGTCGCGAAGCCACAGGGCAAAAATGCCGCCGACCCAGCCGAACGGGACGCCGGTGAACACGCGGAGGGCATCGACGATGTTGTTGTAGGTGAGGTACAGCAGCGTGAAGATAAGCACGGCTGCGACGGGCACGACGATCAGCAGGCGAGTACGCGCCCGCTGTAAATTCTCGAATTGGCCGCCGAACTCGTAGAAATAGCGGCCTGGTGGCAATGTCAGTTGGTCCCGCAGCCGCTGCTGGCTCTCGGCCACAAAACTGCCCATGTCGCGGCCGCGGACGTTGGCCGATACGGTAATCCGCCGCTGTCCCCATTCGCGCGTAATGGTGGAAGGTCCTTGAATCACGCGGATATCGGCGAGACGGGACAGCGGGAGCCTTTCGCCGGAGGCAGTCGGAATTAGAATCGAGCCGATTTCCTCAGAGCCATTGCGCATGGATTCGGGCAGCCGAGCCACCAGTGGGAAGCGCAATTGGCCTTCAATGACTTCGCCGAGCCGCTTGCTGCCGATCGATTCGATCACGTCGGTTACGACTTTGGCCGGGACGCCGAAACGGGCTAATTGTTCTTGGTTGAGTTTGATTTGCAGGACAGGCTGGCCAGTGACTTGCTCGACGGCCACATCGGCGCTGCCGGGAATGCGGCTAATGATCGATTCGATCTCTTTTCCCTTGGCGGTGAGCACGTCGAGGTCATCGCCGTATAGCTTGATCGCCAAATCCGCACGAGTGCCCGAGACCATTTCGTTCATCCGCATTTCGATCGGCTGCAGAAAGGCCAGGCGCTGGCCTGGCATATCGCGGAGGTGCTTTTCGATCAATTCGGTCAGCTCGGCCTGCGTTGCAGCGCGTTTCCACTGCTTGCGCGGCTTCAACGTCATGAACATGTCGGTAAGCTCGATGCCCATCGGGTCGGTGGAAATCTCCGCGGTGCCGATGCGGCTCCAGACGTGCTGCACTTCGTGGGGAAAGCCGGCCAACACTGCTTTTTCCATGACTGTGTTGAGCTTGATTGAGTCGTCGAGGTCGGTTCCGGTTAGCCGGACGACGCTAACCGCGATCGCGCCTTCGGATAGTCGCGGGACGAACTCGGACCCGAGGTTGGGAGCAATCATGGCGAAGGCGATGAACATGACGCAGGCCGCGAAGCCGACCACCAGCGTCTTGTGGTGCATGGAGAACCGCAGAATCGGAGCGTGAATTGCGTGAGCGAGGCGCATGAGCAGCGGCTCGCGCTCTTCGATATGACGCGGCAAGAGCAGGCTGGCGAGGACGGGCATCAGCGTGAGCGAAAGGACCATCGACCCGATCAGCGCGAAGATAACCGTGAGCGCCATAGGCCGAAATAATTTGCCTTCGATGCCTTCCAGCGTAAGGATCGGCAAGTAGACGATCATGATGATGAGCTCGCCGAACATGGTCGGCTTGCGGACCTCGACGGCCGCTTCGCGGATGACGTCCACAAGCGAGCGACGCCGGTTGTCGCCATCGGCGATATGCCGGACGCAGTTTTCGACCATGACGACCGAGCTATCGACAATCATGCCGAAGTCGATAGCGCCGAGGCTGAGCAGGCTGGCGGAGATGCCAAAACGGAGCATTCCGGAGAAGGCAAACAGCATCGAGAGCGGAATTGCGAGGGCGACGATCATCGCAGCCCGCAGGTTGCCCAGGAACAGGAACAGTACGGCGATTACCAACAGGCCGCCCTCAAAGAGATTGTTTTTGACGGTGTGGATCACGTGATCGACCAATTCCGTGCGGTCATACACCGGGACGACGTCAATATTTGGCGGCAGCGTGGCTTTGATCTCGTCGAGGCGGTGCTTCATTGACCAGGTGACTTCATGGGTATTTTCGCCCATGAGCAGGAAGCCGAGGCCCATGACGACTTCGCCTTTGCCGTCAGCCGTGACCGCGCCGCGGCGAATCTCGGATCCGATGACGACTTCGCCAATGTCGCCGATGCAAATGGGAACGCCGCCGGCGGCTTTGATGACGATGCCTTTGACCTGATCGATGTTGGTGGTGCGGCCGAGACCTTGAACGAGGACCGATTGCGTGCCTTCGCGGACCGTGCCCGCGCCAACGTTGCGGTTGTTGTCCTGCGCGGCTCGGACGACGTCGTCGAACGTCAGTCCATATTTGATCAGCAGATTCGGATCGACGCGGACCTGGTATTGCTTCTCGTAGCCGCCCCAAGTGTTGACCTCCGCCGTGCCCTTCACTGTCCGCATCTTGGGGCGGATGATCCAATCGTGAATCGTGCGAAGTTCGGTGACATCGTTGCCCGCGCCCGTCACCACGTAATGAAACACCTCGCCTAATCCCGTCGAGACGGGGCCCATTTTGGGTCGGCCGATGCCTTCGGAGAGCTCGACCGAACTGAGTCGTTCGTTGATCAGCTGGCGAGCAAAGTAGATGTCGGTGCCGTCTTTGAACGTCACGACAACTTGCGAGAAGCCGAATTTGGAAACCGACCGCATGGCCTCCAGGCCGGGGAGACCGCCGATCGACTGTTCGATCGGGAACGTGATCCGTTGCTCGACCTCTTCCGGCCCGAGCGCCGGCGCGACCGTGTTGATTTGGACCTGAACGGGCGTCGTATCGGGGAATGCATCAATGTCCAGGTAGCGGAGCGACAAGCCGCCGACGGCCGCCAGCGCGAGCGCAGCCGCGATGACGAGCAGCCGATGTCGCAGCGAGTAGTCGATGATCCAGTTCAGCATTCGTCGTCCGTGTTTTCTGTAGGGAACGGCCTCTGTGCCGTTCCGAAACGCGCGAGATCATTCCCAATCGGCGGAACGCCACGGAGGGCGTTCCCTACAGCGCTAGTGCCCGTCCGCGCAGCCGCAGCCGGCGCCCAGGTTGCTCTTGAGCAGTTGTGCCTCCAGCACAACGCTGTTCTTGCTGGCAATGACTTCGCCGGGGAGGAGACCCGCGATGATTTCAGTCGTTTCAGCTTCTTTCACACCGAGTCGCACCGAGCGAACATGGAAAAACTTGGGACTTTCCGGCTGGTGGTAGTTTTTGTCGCGCACAAAAACGACGTGGCAGTTTCCATCCCAATGCACGGCCTCGCTCGGCACGACAATCGACTTTGGTTCCTCGCGGAGCACGATGCGGCCGATGCCAAACGTATTGGCCCGCAGCCGGCCATCCTCGTTTGGCAACTCGACGCGGACTCTGACCGTTCGCGTCTGATCGTCGGCTGACGTGCTAATCCAGGCGACCGAGCCCCGAAATTCCGAGTCGGCGGCACCGCTGTTCGGTCGAAAGAGCACCGGTTGGCCGACCAATATGTATTTGGCATCATCTTCGCGCACGTTTAGCGTGAGCCACATTTGAGAAATGTCGGCAACCGCAAACAGCGCCGTGTTGGTATCCACGACTTCGCCCGCGACGACGTGCCGCTCGATCACGATGCCGTCTAGGGGCGCGCGGACCGGGAACAGATTTGCCGTCGTGGCGTTCTCATCGAGTTGCATGGCCAAGTCATCAGGCAACCCGAGGAAATGCAGTCGGCGGCCAATCTCTGCGGTGTCTAGCCTGGCAAGATCTTGGGCGCGAACCGGCAGACCGAGATTAACAAGCGATTGCTGGGCGCCATGTTCACGAATGGTGGCTTCTGCGAGGGCCGTGTCGGCTTCGCGCAATTGGCGCAGTGCAATCGCCCCTTCGCCGATCGCCTGCAGCCGGTCGAAGTTGGCCTGCCTGAGACGGACCTGCGCGATAGCGTGTAACAACTCCGCTTTCGCCTTCCCCACATCGGCCGAATCGACGAGCGCCAGGCAATCGCCCTTGCGAACGCGATCGCCGACTTGCCGCTCGACTTGCCAGACTGTGCCCGTGACGCGGCTCGATAGGTGAGCCATGCGGTTCTGGTCGTAAACCACTTCGCCGTTCGCCGTTGCCGCTTCAATAATCGGGCGCTCCTGCACGACGGCGATATCGACACCGGCCTTTTCGATCGCTTCGACGGACGCAAACTGAACCCGCTTCAGGTGCATCCGGCACAAGCTGCTATTCTCGGCTCGCGGCTTCACGGCCAGAGCCCGGCTGGCGCGGTCGAGCATAGCGGGCGTTATCACGGGGGGCAACTTGATTTGTGCTACCTCGGGGTGCTCCAGCGGACATTGGGCGACGCCGTGTTCCTTGCACCAGCCGTAGTCTTTAGCAAGCGGCAACAGCGTCGATTTACATTCAATGCATGCCTCTTCCGGCACGTTGTGTTCTTGGCACCATTCTTCGACGGACTCATCCTGTTTACCGACGAGCGCCGAGAACTTTGGCAACTTCCAATCGGAGAAATGGCCCCACAGGGCGAGCCCGCCTAGCGCTGTCACAACCACGGCAGTTGGAATTGCTCGCGAGAGCCAGATCAAGGCCGTGGCAATCGGTCGCGGCGCGGAGGGTAGCGCGGCACGCGGCACGGCGGCCGACGTAACGTGATCCTGGTGATGAGCGGCAGAAGACATAGCCAAGTTCTCCAGACAAACGTGCGAATCGTAATGGCATCGCAAAACGCGAACTGCAGCGCAGCAAGACGATCAATCAGGCTCGTGATAGCAGCCGCGCGAGCGCGCAGCATCGAGCAAAATTGATCAGAATCGGCCAGAGAGCATCAGTTCAGAAAAACTTGATGCATCAGATGAGTGCGCAGCGGGGGCGCTAGATCAGACGGCGACGGTAGGGCTTCCCAAGATGCCGCAACTTCGATTTGCCGATCGGAAAGCGATGGCACGACAGCCAAGGCATCGATCGCGACCCATTGCGGAGCTTCGATCGTTACTTTTTGCGGCACAACATAGGTGCATGTGCCTTCGCAATCGGATTTGCACTTGCCCGGCTTCTGGTGCTGCTTGTTGTCGCCATCGTGGTGGTGGTGATGACAGCACCTTGCCGGCTGAGATACCGCCACAGCCAAACTGTGCTCGAACGCGTGCGAGTGATGCCAGCAGCATCCAAAGACCGTGTGGATGAACAGCGTGGCGGCCGTCAGACTGGCGACAAATGCTTGCATAAACACCAAAGCGTTCACTGTATCGTTGCCCTCATCGGCAGATTGGTCAAGCGACCTTGTGGCATAGTTCGCGAAATCGGCAAATATACTCGAGCCCATTATAGAGGTTCAGCGTTCGCTTTGGCTCCGCTCGCTCCGCCACCTAACCATTTTGCCGACGACATGAGTTCACGCAACGTGTCAATGCGTCGGGCGCTCCAGCCAGCGCCGCTAGTGCAGGCAGCAGCGTCGCTGCGCTGAATCATTTCCGAAAATTTCTGGGCTAGCTGCGGGCTAGCTCATTGAGCGTGCGTATATCCGTTGTTAGAAACGAATTTCGCGTCCAACTGATTCTGTTTGAGGTCGTGCGGAAACTGACGTGCGTGGCGGGTGATTGATCGGATCGCTACGACGCAAAACCCATCGATCCCACGATCGACAAAGGAAACGTCTGGGGCGAAATCGCGACATCGCCGGATGTCGCACTACGGCGCGCTGGGCTAGCAACGAATGCCTTCCAACGCGTCAGGCTTTCATCGCGCAGCATTCCGGAAATGCGCGATAAAGGCCACTCACCGCACAGGGAATCCAAAGATGCGGTGATCCGTAGTCAGCAATGATGCTTAATGGTTGCCTCTCCGCTTCGTCGGCGGAAAGTGCCAGCCACTCTCTGCTCCTCGTAGCGCGGCTTCACAGAAGCGCGCAAGCCGCTTTCGTGTTTCTCAGCCCGCGGTATGTCGCCGCGCCTGGCAGGAAGGCGTTCTGGTCATGCGGCGGCCCCCATCGCTGCCGCGTTCCTAACAGCAGGAGTTCGCTTGTTATGCGTAGTAATCGCAAGAATCGCATGTCAGTGTCTGATTCGCTGTCCGTTCGCGCTCGCACCCGCAGGAACAATCTGCGTGTCGAGCGATTGGAGGCCCGCCTCGCGCTGGCCACGGCTTCGCCGCTCGCGGTGAACGATTTTTATCACGACCTGATCGGTCAGTCGCTGGACATCAGCAGTCCAGGCATCTTGTCTAACGACGCGAGTTCGACGGGCAATCCGCTCTCCGCGGGTCTGTTCAGCTCGCCCAGTCACGGCACGCTCGATCTGTCGGGCGACGGCTCATTCCACTACATGCCGGAAGCGGGCTACGTGGGTCTCGACAGCTTTCTCTATTTCAACAACGACGGCGGCAGCGACAGCATGCTGGCAGCCGTGACGATCGATGTCGGCGACGGCGGGCCACCGCCGCAAGTGGCCGACGATAGCTACAGCGTGGATGAGGACGGCACACTCAGTATCGGGATCTCCGACGGCGTGCTCGCCAACGATACGGCAGCCGACGGAATGTCGCTCTCGTCGTCCATGGTCAGCGGCCCGGCCAACGGAACGCTGTCGCTGGGCAACGATGGCTCGTTCACCTATGTGCCGAACGCCAATTTCAACGGCACCGATTCGTTTACGTATTCGGCGACCGACGGCGCCGGCGATAGCGCCGTGGCCACGGCGACAATCACGGTGAATCCCGTGAACGATAAGCCGACCGCGACCAACGATTCGTTCACAACGAGTGAAGACACGACGCTCACAGTCGATGCGGCGGGCGGCATATTGGCCAACGACACCGATGTCGATGGCGACGTTTTGACGCCGACCGTCACCAGTCAGCCGCTGCATGGCACGCTCGTCGCAAATGCCGACGGCTCGTTCAGTTACACGCCAGCGGCCAACTACAACGGCCTCGACGGCTTCAGCTATTTGGTGAGCGACGGCACAACGACCAGCGACGTGGCCTCCGCCACGATCATGATCAGCCCCGTCAACGATTCGCCGGTGCCCGTCAATGATCAATACGCGACGGCGGAAGATACGCCGCTGGAAATCGTAGCGCCGGGCGTGTTAGCCAACGACGCCGATGTCGATGGCGACGCGCTCTCGTCGATTCTGGTCAATCCGCCGCAGCATGGCACTATCACGCTCGGTCCCGACGGCGGCTTGCTCTACACGCCCGCCGCAAACTTTAACGGTGTCGATGGCTTTAGCTACCTGGCCAACGACGGCTCGGCCGATAGCGACGCCGCAGCGGTGACGATCACCGTCACGCCGGTCAACGATCCGCCTGCTACAACAGCCGACGCGTATATGACTGACGAGGACACACCGCTCGTGGTCGATGCCGTTCAAGGCGTTCTGGCCAACGACAGCGATCCCGATGGCGATCCGATGACCGCCACGCTGGTCACTGGGCCGACCAACGGCACGTTAACACTCAACACCGACGGCAGCTTCAACTACACACCCAACACCAACTTCAACGGCGCCGATAGCTTCGTCTATTCGGCCGGCGACGGCACCTTGAGCAGCGATCCGACGACCGTTTCGCTCACCGTCAATCCGGTCAACGACGCGCCGATTTCTACCGCCGATTCCTATTCCACGGATGAAGACACGCCGCTCGTTGTCGATGCGGCAACCGGAGTTCTGGCCAACGACGCCGATCCCGATGGCGATCCGATGACCGCCACGCTGGTCACTGGGCCAACGAACGGCACGTTGACGCTCAATTCCGACGGCAGCTTCAACTACACACCCAACGCCAACTTCAACGGTGCCGATAGCTTCGTCTATTCGGCAGGCGACGGCACCTTGAATAGTGATCCGACGACCGTATCGCTTACCATCAATCCCGTGAACGATCCTCCGGTGGCCACCGCCGACGATTATCACACGATGGAGGACGCGCCACTCACAATCGACGCCACCGCTGGCGTTCTCGCCAACGACACCGATGCGGATGGCGACGCGTTAACCGCCGCGCTCGTCACTGGTCCGACAAATGGCGCCCTGACGCTGAATTCCGACGGCAGCTTCAACTACATGCCGAACGCCAACTTCAACGGGAGCGATTCGTTCACCTATCAGGCTAGCGACGGCACGGTAACGACCGATCCGACAACCGTGACGATCGACGTGTGCCCGACGAACGACGCTCCGACCACGGCCGACGATTCGTATTCGCTCGATCAGGGCACGACGCTCACCGTCGATGCGGTGACAGGCGTTTTGGCGAACGATAGCGATATCGACGGCGGTTCGCTGTCGGCGAGCGTCGTCACCGGCCCGGCTAATGGCTCGCTGTCGCTCAATCGCGACGGCGGCTTCAGCTACACGCCCAGCAGCACATTCAGCGGGACCGATTCGTTCGTCTATGGAGCCAGCGATGGCAGCCTGACCAGCCAATCGACCGTGACGCTCACAGTCAATCCGGTGGCGCAAGCGCCCATCGCCGCAATTGATTACTACAGCACGGGCGAAGACGTGCCGCTGGTGATCGGTGCCTCCATGGGAGTCCTCGCGAACGACATCAGTCCGGACGGCGGCACTCTAACTGCTTCCGTCGTCACCAGTCCGACGAATGGCACGTTGTCGCTCAACACCGACGGCAGCTTCACCTATACGCCGGGGGGCAACTTTAACGGCACCGATTCGTTCACTTATAGAGCCATCAGTGCAAGCGGCCAGGAGATCGTCTCGTCGGCCAATATTGTGGTTGAGCCGCTGAACGACGCTCCGGTTGCGGGGGATGATGAGTTTACGATCGATCCCACCAGCAGCAACCCGCCGACCAACAACGTGATGGCCAACGATGGCGACACCGATGGCAATTCGCTGACGCCGAGCCTGGTGTCCGGCCCGGCGCACGGAACGCTGTCGCTCAATTCCGACGGCACGTTCAACTACACGCCGCAAGCGGGATTCACGGGCGACGATACGTTTCGCTATCAGCTCTTTGATGGCGTCGCCAACAGCAACGTCGCGACCGTGACGCTGCACGTCACTTCGGGAACGGAGCAAGCCCCGCCGCCCGTCGAAAATCCGCCACCGGTCGAGACGACTCCGCCGGCTCAAAACCTGCCGCCCGTGGCCGCCAACGACGTGTTCACGGCGGCCCAGGACACTGTGCTGACAATTCCGGCTAGCTCGGGCCTCTTGGCCAATGACAGCGATCCGGAAGGTTCGCCACTCAGCGCCAGCTTGTTCAGCGATCCGCTGCACGGCAGCGTGCTGCTGCAAGGCGACGGATCACTTAACTACACGCCGACGAGCGGCTACTCGGGCGAGGACGCGTTTCTCTATCGCGTCAGCGATGGTGCGCAGTGGAGCCCGCTGGCAGCCGTGACGATTCACGTCACGCCGGCTCCAGCACAGGCACCGACACCGTCACCGGATCCGGCGCCAGTGCCGGCTCCCACGCCGAATCCGGAGCCCAATCCATCGCCGAATCCTGATCCGTGCCATCCACACGACTGCTGCCATGTGGCAGACAACATTGTGCATGCGGTTGCCCATGGACATCATAGCCACGAGCTAGCCCACGCCGTCGATGCAATTTTCAGCCGCGTCCGCGGCTGGCTGTCGTAAATCGCTGAAGCTAGCCCATCCATGAAGCGCGCCAACAGATTGTTGGTTTGAAATTGAGCGCCTGCGGCTGATTAACATCGGCCGCAGGCGTTTCTTTTTCAGCGCCGCCACATTGTCGCTATCGTGCTGGCGCGCGCTCGGACAGCAGTGTCATAAACTCTTTTCCGAACTGCTCTTTTCGCATTCGCCGCGCGCCGCCTACAGTGGCCGGCGATCACGACCCGGAGCCAAGACGGCTCAGTGATCTTTCCGCCTGCAAGGGAGTGCGGCGCATGGTCTGGTGGAGGGTTTGGCTGTGGCGACGCCCAGCTCGTCCGATTTCTGCTCGTCGTCGGCTGACAATCGAGTCGCTCGAATCTCGAAATCTAATGACGGCCGCTCCGTCGGTCAGCGTGCCGCAGCTCTCCAGCCGGCCGGGAGCGCCCGCGACGCTCTATTTGGACTTCAACGGCAATGTCGAGCCCCAGTGGGGCGGTCACACGAATGTCGTGACGCCCCCCTACGACACCGATGGCAACAAATCAAGCTTTAGTTCCGGCGAAATCGCCGCGATCGACGAAATCTGGTCCCGCGTGGCCGAAGACTACGCCCCGTTCAATCTCAACGTGACCACAGTGGCCCCCGCGACCATTGCCGACCGCAAATCGGCCCGCGTCGCCATCGGCGGCAGCTATGCCGATTGGTACGGTAGCGCCGCGGGCGGCGTTTCCTACGTCGGAGGCTTTTCAACCAATGCGTCGAATGTTGCGTTTGTGTTTGCCGATTCGCTCAATCACGGCGATCCCCGCGACGTCGCTGAAGCCGCCAGTCACGAAGCGGGCCATCTCTTCGGCCTCGAACATCAAGCTACTTGGAACGGCAGCCAACTCGTCAGTGAATACAACGCCGGCACGACCGCCTTGGCGCCCATCATGGGCCTCAGCTATTACGCCGATCGAACCACATGGGCCAACGGTGTGACATCCGACTCACCCACGTCGCACCAGGACGAGCTCGCGACCATCGCCTCCACCGCCAACGGCTTCGGCTATGCACCCGACGACTACGGCAGCACCATTTCCGCCGCCGCCGCTCTGCCGCTCACAGGTTCGACGGCCCAAGTCTCGGGCTTGATCGGCCGGAATGACGACCGCGACGTTTTCAAGTTTACCACCACGGGCGGCGCTGCCAGCTTCTCACTCGACGTTGCCCAATTCGGCCCCAATCTCGACTCCGTCCTCGAGCTGCAAAACTCCGCCGGAGCGCCGCTCGTCGTCGCTAGCCCATCCAACTCCTTCGGAGCCGCGTTAACCACGAATCTCGCCGCCGGAAACTACTATCTCGTCGTCCATTCCAGCGGCGGCTACGGCAACTTAGGCCGCTACACGCTGCACGGCACCGTCGCAGCCGCGACTTCCACGCCAACCACTCAGCCGCCGACTTCCACTCCGCCGACGACAATAACGCCGCCGCCGGTTCAGAGCACGCCGCCCCCTACGACAACAACCTCATCCATCGCCAACGACGGCGCCATCGCCTTCACTTCATCAGGAACTTGGAACAAGCTCTCCGGCGTCGGCTATGCCAACAACGCCCAGTGGACCGCCGCCAACAGCAGCGCAACCGCCACCTGGATCTTCACCGGCCTCACTCCCGGCCAATACCGCATCGCCGCCACCTGGCCCGGCTCCTCGCTCAACGCCACCGACGCCCCATTCTCAATTCTCTCCGGCGGCAAACTCGTGGCGACCACCAAAGTCAACCAGCAGCGCGCCGCCAGCACGTTCACCAGCAGCGGCGCCTCCTGGCAAAACCTCGGCACCTTCACCATCACTGGCAACACGCTCACGGTCCGTCTCAACAGCAGCGCCAACGGCCGTGTCATTGCCGACGCCATCCGCATCGAGCGCGTCTATTCAACAACCGGTGGAAGCAGCGCCTCCTAGGCTACAAGTCATAGCATGACTCAAGTCATGGTCCCTTCTGTGGAATGATGTTCGGGGCGTAGTCATCCCATATAATCTCATACGGATCATCCTCGATCACCGGCTTGACCCGCTCTTCCGGCCACAGATACCAAGCCAAGGCCAACAGCGGCGGCAGAACCGCCAGCAGGATCAGCAGCGTCCGCAGCGAGAATCGAGGCGCACGCATCGATCCAATAGGCCTTTTTCTAAATGCCGTGGGGAGGGCCACCGCAACTGATTGTATCTACTAGTAATGGGCAATTGCTTAATCTGTCCCAATCAACTTGCAGAAAGCCCCACAGCCAGTCATATAATGGACTCCTTCTCCATCCCGGATGATCACTATGAACTCGACTCTCGCTCGTTTGCGGCGCGCCTCCTGCGGTTTGGCCTTGTTGTTTGCCGCCACCGCCTACGCTCAGGAGCAGCCTGCGCCTGTCACCTATCCGCAAGTTTCTGAAGCCGCCTGCCCGCTGCAAGTCACCTCGATTCCGGGCAAAGCCGGCAATGAAGTGCCGGTAGTGGTTCGCCAGCCGCCAGGTATGGGGCGCTTCCCGGCTGTAATCGCGCTGCACGGCGGATTGAGTCCTTACCGCGTTGAACAGTTGAAAGACGAAACGCTCACGCGGCCGAACTACACGCGCTTCCTCGCGGCCGGCTTCGTGCTGGTTGTCCCGACGTTTCGCAGTCGCGAAGAAAACCCGCAGACGCGCGACGCGCTCGACGATTGCCTCGCGGTGGTGGACTATGTGAAGAAGATGCCGAATGTCGATCCCAATAGCGTGGCCATCTTCGGCGGCAGCGGTGGCGGCAGCCTCGCCTTGGAGCTGGCCGGCGAAACCGACTTGTGTGCGGTCGTTGCCGGCGAGCCGGCGACCGTTCTCTTCACCGGTCTGATGGTGCAGGGCATGGCTGACCGCAATCAAGCCTTTCAACAGCGGATGAAAGAGCCCAAGAAACACTTGACTCCGGAGTTACTGCAGTTCACGCGCGCAAAAATCGCGAAGATTCATTGCCCAGTGTTAATCCTGCACGGCGACGTTCATCCGCTGAAAATCATCAACCGGGAAGTCATCGTTCCCGAACTCAAAACGGCCAATAAATCAGTGGAGTACATCGAGTATGCGGGCCAGCCGCACGCCTTTTGGTGGGGCGCAATGGACGCCGCCGTCGGTCAAAAGGTCTTCGACGATTCCATGCGATTCCTAACGCCGAACCTGAAGACGCAACCGATTGCGCTCGACGAATCCCTCATCAAACGCGTCACCGCCGGCCGTGAGCGCGGCGAAAAAGCCGCCGGCAAGCGAAACCGAAAAGCCAACTAGCTCGCCGCTCCACGGCCATGACCGACCTCGCCCTGAAACTCGTCCTCGGACTGTGCGCAGCTCTTCTTGCCGCCGCGCCCACGCTATCTGCCGACGAGCTTGGCGGTCCGCAGGCCGCATTTTTTGACAAGCATTGCTCCGACTGCCACGACTCCACGGCCAAAGAAGGCGGGCTCGATCTATCTGCTTTAAGCCGCGATCTAACCGACGCCGAGACGCTCCGCCGCTGGGTGCGCATTTACGACCGCCTTGCGGAAAGCGAGATGCCCCCCAAGTCCGCGCCGCAGCCGACGGCAGCGGCCAAGCAAGTGCTTCTCGATTCGCTGCGTCCCCTGCTCGCGGCTGCCGATCGGGGCCAGCGCGAGGTCGTTTATCGCCGACTCAACCGCGTCGAATATGAAAACACGCTCCGCGATTTGTTTCAGGTGCGCTCCGAAGTCGCCGCGATGCTGCCCGAGGACGCCAAAGCCCACGGCTTCGACAACGTCGGCGAGGCGTTAGGCGTTTCGACCGAGCTGGTCGAAGCCTATCTCCGCGCGGCCGACGTGGCGATCGACATGGTCCTCTCCCAGCATCAACCATCGCCAATTAAGGTGCATTCGACGTTCAACGACGGCTTTAAGAATCGAGCGAACGCCAAGCAAGTGTTTCGTTTTCTCGACGAAGGCGTTGTTCATTATCTGTCGGACCTCAAGAGCACTCATGTACGAAATTTCGCGGCCCCCGCAGCGGGAACTTACCGCGTTCGCTTCCGAGCGCGGGCCTATCGCAGCGACAAACCGATCAAAGTGGAGGTCGGCGCGGGCGACGTCCACAAAGGCAACCGCGGTCGCCACACCGTCGGTTATTTCGATGTTCAGCCGGAGCTGACCGAGATCGTTTTCGAGGACTGGTTTCGCGTGGGCGACGGTTTTTCTGTCCGGCCCTTCGGCATCGGCAACGTTCGCGTCGGGCAAAATAGAAACTATGCCGGACCCGGTTTGCTATTCGCCGACTACGACGTCGAAGGCCCCCTCGACGACGACTTGACGGCTGGCAAGCGTGAGCTTCTTGGCCAGCTCGACTTGCAAACCGCCACAGCCGCCGACGCCCGCCAAGTCCTGGAGCGGTTTCTGCCCCGCGCTTTTCGCCGGCCCGCCAGCGCTCCCGAAATCGATCGCTATCTGCAACTCGTCCAGCAACTGCTCGATCGCGGCGAAACCTTTGAATCGGCTCTCCGCGCGAGTTTACGTGCCGTTCTGTGCTCGGCCGACTTTCTATTTCTCAACGAATCGGTTGTTGCCGCCACGGGACAGATTGACGACTACGCCATCGCCTCGCGGCTTTCCTACTTCCTCTGGAGCACGATGCCCGACAGTGAACTAATCCGCTGTGCGGCAACCGGAACACTGCGCAATCCGGCGATGCGCCGGCAGCAGGTCCATCGCATGCTGGCCAGCCCAAAAGCCGCTGAATTCACAAAGAATTTCACCGGCCAATGGCTCAAGCAGCGGCAACTGACGGAAAACGAACCGGACCAGACGCTGTACCCCGAATACGACGCCCTGCTGGAATTCTCCATGGGCGAAGAGACGCGACGCTTTTTTGAAGATGTGTTGCGAGACGACCTGAGCGTCACCGAATTCATCCAGTCCGATTGGGCCATGCTCAACGACCGTCTCGCGCAACATTACGGCGTCCCCGGCATCGCTGGAGCTCCATTACGCCGCGTCAATCTCCTGCCTGATTCGGTTCGCGGCGGATTACTTACGCAGGCCAGCATTCTCAAGGTCACGGCCAACGGCACCACCACGTCTCCTGTGGTGCGCGGCGCCTGGGCCATCGAAAACTTGCTAGGAATTCATGTCCCGCCGCCACCGCCCGTCTCAGCCGTCGAGCCCGACCTCACGGGCGCGACCACGCTCCGCCAGCAGCTTGCTAAGCATCGCAACGACGCGGCCTGTGCCAGTTGTCATAGCAAGATCGATCCAGCCGGCTTCGCGATGGAAAGCTTCGACGCAATCGGCGGCTGGCGCACACGTTACCGAGTTCCATTAGCCACTGAGCTTCCGCTCGACGCCAAAGACAAGGAGCACTGGCCGGCCACCTACAAGCCTGGCCTCCCGGTCGATTGCTCCGGCACGTTGCCCAGCGGCGAATCATTCCACGACATTCGCGAATTGAAAGCGCTGCTCGTGCGCCAGCCGGCAAAAATCGCCCATTGCATCGCGGAAAAACTGTTGGTCTATGGCCTCGGCCGCGGGCTCGGTTTTTCAGATCGCGAAGCAGTTGAAAATATCGTGCTGCAAGCCCGCGACAACAACTACGGTTTTCGCTCGCTCATTGAGGAAGTAGCCGTCAGCGAAGTGTTTGTTCGACCCTAGCGATGACAAATCCAATGCGATTGAATACCAGCCTGCTGCCGCGTCGGCATTTTCTGCGCTCCGCGGGCGTCAGCCTGGCCTTACCCTTTCTGCCCAGCCTTACGCGGCGCGGCCAGGCCACGCAGCCGAAGGTCAAACGCCGCTTCGTCGCCATCAATCTCGGCCTTGGCTTCCTCTCTTCGAACTTTACGCCGGCAATCGCAGGGAAAGACTACGAACCAACGCAGTACCTCCGGCACCTCGACGATTTCCGCTCGCACTTCACCGTCATTTCGGGCACTTCGCATCCGAATGTGGATGGCGGCCATCACGCCGAACGATCCTTCCTCACCGCCGCGCCGCATCCTGGCAGCCCCAGTTTCAAAAACACCATCTCCGTCGATCAATTGGCAGCCGAAACGCTCGGACTGGAAACTCGTTTCGCCAGCCTGGCCTTAACGACCGGCGGCCTCGGCCTCTCATGGTCCCGCAGCGGTGTTGAAATCCCCGCCATCTCCAGGCCATCCGTCGCCTTCTCGCGCATGTTCTTGGAGGGCGATGCCGACGAAAAAGCCGCCACCCGCAAGTGGCTGGCCCAGGGCCGCAGCATTCTCGATCTCACCTCCGACAGCGCTCGCACTGTCGCCACCAAGCTCAGTCCCCGCGATCGAGACAAGCTCGATCAATATCTCACGGCCGTTCGCGAGGCCGAAATCCGCCTGCACAAGGCCGAAGACTGGGAAAACCGCCCCAAGCCCAAGCCGCCCGGCCCGTTGCCCACGGATATCGAAAACCTCGCCGATCTCGTTGGCCGCACCCGTCTGCTCTACGACACGATTTATCTGGCCCTCGCCAGCGATTCGACGCGCGTCATCACGGTGTGCCAGCCGCAGTTTAATGGCGCGCCACCGATCGACGGCGTCACCGAGGGGTACCACAACCTGTCCCACCACGGTCAGGACCCCGGCAAGCTCGCCCAGCTCACGCTCATTGAAATCGAACAGATCAAAATGTTTCGCGACTTTATGGCCAGGCTGAATGCGGCCGATGACGACGGCTCCTCGCTGCTCGGCCACACTTCCATCCTTCTCGGCTCAAATCTGGGCAACGCCAGCAGTCACAGTAACGAAAACCTGCCCATCATCCTCGCCGGCGGCGGCTTCAAACATGGGCAGCATATGGCTTTCAGCCAACTCAAGAACGCCCCGCTGCCCAATCTCTTCGTCAGCATCCTCCAACGGCTTGGAATCGAAAGCGATCGGTTCGCATCGAGCACAGGAACATTGACCGGTTTGGAAATGTCTTCGACGTAAAGCCGCGCCACGCAGAACCGACAGGAGATCGCCATGACACCCACTCGCCTGTTGACCGCATCGCTGATCTGGCTTTTGACTGCAGCCCCGTCGATCGCCGACGACAACGCGGCAATCAGCCTCGACAACGACGTTCTCCGCGTGACGCTGAACGCGAGCGACGCCTCGCTGACCGTCACCGACAAGCGCATCGGCCACACCTGGGAGCAAGCGATCACGCCCGGGTTTTCCGTCGTCCCATCGGCCGCCAAAAAGACCGCCGACGGCATTGCGGCCGAAGTCACCGGCCCCGGCGGCCCCTATCGACTCAACCTAACCTTGCCAGCCGATTGCCCGCATAGCGTCGAAGCAACACTCGCCATTTCCGACCGCAAATACACCACTCCACCCGCATATCCCTTTCCATTTACCGCGCCGGACGATTGGTTCTACGTGCAAAACACCACGGGCGAAGGCATTCTTATGCCGCTCGCCAAACCGGCGGACATCAAGGACGCCTATCAATGGAATGGTGGTCAACCCTGGTGGGGTCTGACCGACCTCAACCGCGGCATGTCCGCACGCCTCGATTCGTTCCGCAGCCAGGCTGCCCGAACAACCGTGTACGCCTTGCCGATGAAAATCCACTACGAATTCTTCCCTGATGGCGGCTATCAGCGGCTCGCCAAGGAATACCGCAGCTATTTCCTGCAGTCGAATCCTGAAATGAAGACGCTGGCCGATCGCGTCGCCCAGCGCCCCGCCGTCGCCACTCTTAAAGATGGCGTTTACATCTATTTCTGGGGCAGCAGCCCCGCCGACGACCTCCACCTCATCCGAGAGCTGAAAGCCGCCGGTATCGACCGCGCCATCGCCGTCTTCTATGGCCGGCATGAAATCGACCGACCACTCTTCGATGGCATCAAGGACCTTCACTGGACGGCCGGCATGTACAAGATGCCCACCGGTAATCTATTCCAGGTCTCGCAGCGCCGCGGCTGGCCGACCGACATACTCCTCGGCCGCGTCACGCCCGATCGCGTGCTCGCAAACAGCAATCTCGCCGGCTGGAACCGCATCTGCGCGAAACATCTGCTCCCCGAATGGACCGAAAAAGCCAAGGACTACATCCGCGACTACGGTACGCAGCTCTTTTACTTCGACACCACCGTCGTGCAACTCGCCCCCTGCTTGCATCCCGACCACCCTTCGACGATCGAAGAAAACCAGGAGGCACGGCGGGCCATCATCCGCGCCACTCGCGATCTCGGCATGATCGTCGGCTCCGGCGAAGGCAACAGCCCGACCTGGGCCCTCCCCGAGCTTGATTTTTTCGAAGGGCTAATGTCGATCCGCACCTATATCGATACGCCACTGAGCGTTCCCGGCGGAGAGTACGGCAAGGACCTCGGCGACAGCGAGCAGGAGCACGTCACGCTCGATCACACGCGGCGGATTCCCCTCTATCAGCTCGCCTTTCACGACTACGTCGCCGGCACTTGGGTCTGGCGCGACACCAATTTCCAAAGTGCTCAATTCGCCTGGAAAAAGGAGCTCTTCAACGTCCTCTACGGCACCATGCCCATGTGGCACATCGACCGCCGCCTCTGGGACCTGCACAAGAAAGATATGCTCGCCAGCTATGAGCGGATCAATTCCGTTCGCAGCCGCCTCGGCTTTGCCGAAATGACCAACCACGGCTGGCTCACACCTGACCGCACTGTCCAATTCACCGATTGGAACACCAGCGATCGCGTCATCGTCAATTTCGGCGATCAACCGTTTGCTATCGACAATCAGACGACAGTGCCAACTCGCTCTTTTGTCTTAACCAAGGCGAAATAAATGCCTGCTCAATCTTCCCGCCGCCAATTCCTGACCAACTGCTCCGCCGCCTGCCTCGCTTCCCTTGCTGCTTCCAAATTCTCGCTCGCCGCCAACGAACCCGACCCCTGGGGCGGCTTTCCCGTCGGCGTGCAGACCATCTCGCTTCGTAAATACCCGCTGCCCGAGGTTTTTCGGCATTTGCAAGGCATGGGCGTGCGCTACGTCGAATTCTCCGCCAGTGCTCATCTGCCCGCGACCGCCAGCGACGAAAAAATCATTCAAGCGCGTCAACTCGCCGAGCAGGCCGGCCTCCGCATCAGCGCTCAAGGCGTCAATCGCTTCTCGTCCGACCACGCCGCTAACCGCCGTGTCTTTGAATTCGCCAAAAAGCTCGGCATCCGCATCATCACCGCCAATCCGCAGCCCGATGCCGACACCTTCGCCAGCCTCGAAAAGCTCGTCGCCGAGTACGACCTGCGCATCGCCATCCACAACCACGGCCCCGGCAGCCTCTACGACAAGCTAACCGACGTCACGAAAGTGCTCAAAGACCGCGATCCGCGCATCGGTGCCTGCGTCGATTGCGGCCACTTCATCGCCAGCGGCGAAGATCCCCTCAAATGCCTCCGCGCCCTCAGCGACCGCCTCTACGGCGTCCACCTCAAAGACCAATCCGAATTCGGCTCCAAATCCCCCGGCGTCATCCTCGGCAAAGGCCATCTCGACCTCGTCTCGCTCTTTAAAACGCTGCGCGAAATCAAATTCCCGCCCGACCGCGCCCTTTCGCTCGAATACGAAGCCAATCCCGACAACCCCCTCGACGACCTCAAAGCCTGTTTAGCCGCCACAAAAGACGCTATCGCCCGGTCGATGTAGATGGCGTAAATCAAAACGCATGGTAGGCGCGGCTGCTAAGCTACGGTGAACGACAATGAGATAGACGCTGCCCTTCAATCCAAGGAGATCCGCATGTTGACGCGTCAGAGATTCGCCTGGCTGCTCGTGGTTCTAGCTGCGTTTTCAGCCGGAACGCTATTGTCTTTCGCGCCGGGGCAAGAACCCAAGCGAAAAGTCCAGAAGTGGGAATACGCATCCGGCGTTTACACAGCGGAAACGATGAAGGCGATGGGTGACCAAGGTTGGGAGCTGGTAACGGCCGAGTTTCTCGCTGAAAGTAGCCAGAGCATGCTCTATTTCAAACGCCCCAAGTAGCCGCCCATGCAACACCGCCTCCGCACGCTGCTGATCGTTCTCGCCGTGGGTCCGATCATTCTGGCTGCGGCTTGGCTTCTAGGCGATGCGTCCGCTGCAGTTGAATTTGCAAGGATGTTTGTATGGGCAGCTACATTCGCGATCCTTGCGCTGATCGCTGTTCGCACCTTCCTTGTCTTCAATCGACGCGAATGCCACCGTGCTCCATTTCACCATCCGCGAATACTTGCGGCTGGCGGCAATTGCGTAGGACACACAGTGCAGGATATTCTGTCCGCGAATACTCCGCTTTAGTTTCCTCAGCTGCCGGGCAGGAACGCATCACCATGAAAACCATCTCGCTGTTCATCGTTCTGAGCGTCACGCTTCTCGCATCTGGCTGCACCGGAATGTTAAAAGGCAAACAGGCAGCCGAGCAGAGCGTTGCCGATTTTCACAAGCTCTACAACGACGGCAAGATCGCGGAGCTTTATTCCGCGGGTCACTCCAAGCTGAAGAGCGCCACGACGGAGAAGGAATTTCTAGAGTTCATCGGCGATGTCCAGCGCAAGTTGGGCAATGCTACCAAGAGTGCGAATGCCGGCTTTAATATTCGCTCAACCAATTTCACCACCACCGTTGTCTTGAACCAGACCACCACCTTTGAACATGGCACGGGAACGGAAGTTTTCGCATTTGAGATGGATGGCGATAAGGCAGTGCTCTTGGGCTACAACATCAACTCCAAAGATTTGATCCTGAAATAACGACCGCGCGACACGATCCTGCCTCAGCGCACGGCTTGAAACATCGCAGCTTCCCTTTCACAATCCGCGACTTGCCGCTGGCTTCTCGATTTGGCGAACGGGTAGGATGGCGGGGATGGAAATGCTGCGCGAACTGTTTGCCAATGCTGGCGACGCATACCGCCTCAAGCGGGACTATTATTTGCTTACGTCGTGCGTAGGTTTCGTCGCCCTCGGGGTCGCACTATTGATCATGAGTTTCGAACACAAGTTGCTTACGCCGCTGAATGATATTCTTGCGATTGTTCTGTTTATTGGCAGCATTCCGTTTGTCTTTTACGTCTCGGCGCTTTGCGTAGCCGGGATTTTTGGCATTGTCATGGTGCGACTAAATCGATTCACCCCTGATGAGGCTTGGTTCTACGCATCGCGGTCACGGTATCCCTCTCACTGGTACAAAGATTACGAGGCGAAGGGATAATTCTCAATGCCTTTCCGCCTCCGCGCGCTGCCGATCGTCTTGGCGCTGGGATTCCGGCGTTCCGTTTCACGATCCGCGACGGCTAATTGCTACACTTGTCTGGACAACTGTTGTTTGAAAGACTATTAGTAGAGTTAGGCCGTACCTTGGCCCGCCCCGACCGATCAACCCGACCACAATAATGGCGCAAGTTCCCGCGAGGAGCACAGACATGAGTGACCAAATCTTGCCAACCGCCGAAACCGATGTCGTCGTGATCGGCGGCGGGCCCGCCGGCTCAACAGCCAGCACCCTCATCGCTCAAAAGGGCCACAAAGTCCGCCTCTTCGAGCGCGAGCACTTTCCCCGCTTCCACATCGGCGAATCGCTCATCCCCTGCACCTACTTCGTCCTCGAACGCCTCAACATGCTGCCCAAGATGAAAGGCAGCCCGTTCGTGAAGAAATACAGCGTCCAATTCATCACCGACAAAGGCCGCCTCAGCGAGCCGTTCTACTTCGTCGAGCATAAGCCGCACGAATCGTCGCAAACCTGGCAGGTCATTCGCAGCGAATTCGACGAAATGATGCTCCGCAACGCCCAGGAGCACGGCGTCGCCGTCGAAGAAGGCGTCCACGTGACCAGCGTCATTTGGGAAGGCGATCGAGCCGTCGGCGTAAAGATCAAAAAAGAAGATGGAACTCAACAAGAGGTCCGGGCCAAGGTCGTCGTCGATGCCAGCGGCCAGAGCACCGTCATCATGGACCGCTTCAACCTCCGCGAATGGGATCCTGTGCTAAGGAAGGCCGCCCTCTGGACCTACTGGGAAGGTGCCTACCGCG
Source organism: Pirellulaceae bacterium (assembly GCA_036496265.1). Lineage (GTDB taxonomy): Bacteria > Planctomycetota > Planctomycetia > Pirellulales > Pirellulaceae > CAYLLN01. Next base: position 48,810 of record DASXLL010000202.1, read on the forward strand.
ACACCGGCCGCGACGAAGGCGCGACCCTCGTCATTCAAGTCGAAGGCAAGAACGGCTGGTTCTGGTACATCCCCCAGCACGACAACGTCATCAGCGTTGGCGTCGTCGCTTCGTACGAATACCTCTTCAAGAATCGCCCCGGCAAAACCCACGAGCAAATCTACTTCGAAGAAGTCGAGCGCTGCCCCGGACTCAAGCCGCGCCTCAAAGGCGCCAAGCGCGCCGGCCCCTATCGCGCCGCCAAAGAGTATTCCTACCGCTCCAAAAAAGCCGCCGGCGACGGCTGGGTCCTGATCGGCGACGCCTTCGGATTTCTCGACCCGCTCTATTCCTCCGGCGTGCTTCTCGCGCTCAAATCCGGCCAAATGGCCGCCGACGCCATCTGCGAAGGACTCACCAGCGGCGATACCTCCAGCGCCAAGCTCGGCCAATGGGAACCCGCCTTCGTCCAAGGCATGGAACGCATGCGGCGGCTCGTCTGCGCCTACTACGACGGCTTCAGCTTCGGCCGCTTCGTCAAGCGATTCCCACACCTGAAGGGTCTTGTAACCGACCTCCTCATCGGCGACCTGTTCAAAGACGAAGTCGATCAAGTCTGGCCCGCCATGGAGAAAATCTGGGACGAAGTTCGACAGCCTGAGCTGGCGACGACCTAAGCCGCCACCCCCCGCGAAAACTGCTCCAGCAAGTGTGCATATTCGCCGCTCACCGCCAGCAACTCCGCATGCGTGCCACGCTGAATAATTCGGCCGTTGTCGAGAACGAGAATCTGATCCGCGCTGCGAATCGTGCTTAGCCGATGGGCGACGACGAAGCTCGTGCGGCCGGCCAGAAGTTTCGCGAGAGCCGTTTGGATGCGGATTTCAGTGAGCGTATCCACGCTGCTCGTCGCTTCATCAAGAATTAGAATTCGCGGATCCGCAAGCATCGCCCGGACAAAGCAAACAAGCTGCCGCTGACCCAGCGAAAGACTCGCCCCGCGTTCGCCGACCTGCGTATCCAGCCCCTGCGGCAACGCCTCCAGCAAATCCAGGCAATCAAGCTGCCGAGCCGCTTCAACGACCTCCTCATCCGTCGCATTCGGCCTGCCCACGCGAATGTTTTCCTTGATCGTGCCCGTGAACAGAAAATTCTGCTGCCATACAATCCCCATTTGATGCTGCAGCGAATGCCCCGTGATTCCGCGGGTGTCGTGCCCATCGATCAGCACCTGGCCCTGCTGCGGCAGATAGAAACGGGCGATCAAATTGATAATCGAGCTCTTCCCGCTGCCCGTCCGGCCCACAAGTGCGATTGTTTGACCAGGCTCGGCTACAAAATTGATCTCGTGCAGCACCGGCCGCTCCGGATCGTAACCAAATGTGATCCCGCGCAACTCGACGCGTCCCCCAATCGGCGGCAACTCATACGCATCGGCCGCGTCCGACCACTCCGGCTGTCGATCGAGCAAGCCAAACACCCGCTCCGCCCCCGCCATTGCCGTCAGCGCTTGGTTGTATTGATTGCCCAGAATTTGAATCGGACTGAAAAAGATGTTCGCCAGAAAGAAAAACCGAATCAAATCGCCCGGCGGCATCTGAATCTCGGGCGACAGCACGCGGTAACCACCGACCAGCAAAATCGCCGCAATAAACGTCTGGCTATTCAGCTCCAGAAGCGGCATCAACGCCCCTTCCAACCGCACCGCCTTCATCACATTGTTGCCATGCCAATCGAGCAAATCCTTGAATAAACCCGAGTTGGTATCGCCCCGCACAAAAGCCTGCGTCACGCGCACACCATTGATCGACTCCGCCAACGTCGCCGTCAACCGGCTAAAGCTCTCCTGCACGACCCGATAGCCGACGCTCAGCTTCTTTCGAAAATACCGATTAAGGGTCCATAGAACCGGGCTCATGGCGACGACAATGCTGAATAGCGCCCAGTCGTAATACAGCATGATCAGCCCGGCGAATAACATCTGCCCGACGCCTACCAGCCCTACAAATAAAACATCCTGCACACCAACCCGCAACGACTCACAGTCGCTCGTCACCCGGCTGATAATCCGACCAATCTTCGTTTTGTTGTAAAAGCTCATCGGCATCCGCAATAGATGCTCGAAGATTTGCTGCCGCAAATCGTGAATGACTGCTTCGCCCATTTCGAGCGCCAGCCGCTGGCGAAAGTGGAGAACAATTTGCGTGCTTCCCGCGATTGCCAAAACGCCGGCAGCGCCCCACAAAATCGCCGACAGCGGCGCATCATGCGCGATCGGACCATCCATCACCGCTCCAATGCTCCACGCCACCAGCGGCAACTGAATCGACCGCAACACCACCATCAAAAACAGCACATTCCGCTTCGCCGCATACGGCCGCATAAAGCCGATCAGCCGCGTAATCAATCCCAAATCCAGCGGCCGCTTATCCGGCTCCCGCTCATCCTCCTTCCGCGGTGCAGTGATCGTCAACTTCTTGATCGCCGGCTGTTCCGCGTCTGGCTGAAAGGTTGTAACTGCGCGCTCCACGCTCACGCCTTTCCCAACAACTGGAGACGCATGAAGTTCAGGGTTTGCTTCAATGCCCTGGGCATCCTTATTTCAGGATGTCCTGTCAACGGCGTGCAGCCAATTAAAGGCGTTTCGCAAGCATACGCCAGTGCGTAATAAATTGTGGCACGTTCTGCGGAGACAATTTTGCTCGTGTTCACGACTGCCAACCCATATGACGAAGCAAACAGCATACGAACCTGCGATGCCAAAAGAGAGACTACCTCCTCCTCACTTGGAATTGGTTGATCAATTGGCGGAATTTCAGACAATAAATTGCTTGCACCGTGAAAGTCAGAAATGACAGCGCCGCCCGCGAATGACTCGTCACAGTCCAGTGCTCCAAACCATCTAGTCAGCAGCCCGCCAGTCCCAAGCTCAACGACTGAGATCGTCCGATTGCGGTCTTGAAGCAGATCGATGACGGCATCTTCAAGCTCGTCGTCGTCATACCCAAAAATCAAATCCCCCAAGCACTGATGAATCGTTTCAATCGTCGGCTGCATCGCCGCCCGTGCCGCCTCCGCCGTTTCGCCTTCTGCCGTGACCCGCAACGTGATCGTCGCCTGATGAACCGTAATACCAACGAGCGGATACCGATTTCGCGCGATGATATTCGGCAGCATCGCCTCCAAATCACTTTCGCCCACTCCAAAGCACTTGATCCGATAGTGAGCAATGACCTTCTTTACGCCGATGTGCTCCTGAATCGCCGGTCCCACCGTCGCCGCCCACATCTCCTTCATCTCGGCCGGCACGCCCGGCAACGCAAAAACGCGGGCCGGCTTACCGACGGCCCGAGAAATCGAAATATCGATCCCCGGAGCCGACCCGTTCGGATTAAAAATCGGCCGGCTTCCCAGCGGAAACTGCGCCTGTACCACATTCGCCGGCGGCATCTCCCGCTTCCGCTTCGCGAATAGCGCCTTGATATGCGCCAGCGACGCATCGTCTTGAACAAGCTCGACGCCGGCTACGTCGGCCAGCGCTTGCCGCGTCAAATCATCCGCCGTCGGCCCCAATCCACCCGTCACGACAACAATATCCGCCCGCTCGCACGCCTGCCGAAATACCAGCACATTATCCGCGAGTTGGTCGCCCACCGTAGTATGAAATGCGACCGGCACACCGATCTCCAGCAGCCGTTCCGCCAGCCATTGGCTGTTCGTATCCAGCCGCTGGCCCGTCGTCAGCTCATCGCCAATCGAAATGATTTCCGCTCGCATAGAATATTCACCACTCACCGACTCACCACTCACTTCTTCCCTACCCATTCCGCAAAAAACTCCTCCAAAAACTCCTCCAGCACCACATGCCGCTCCGCCGCCAGCCGCCGGCCCGTCGTCGTATTCATCCGCTCCTTCAAAAGCAGCAGCTTCTCAAAAAAGTGATTGATCGTCGGCCCCGCATTTTTCTTATACGCCTCAAACGATGCATGCGGCTGCGGCGGCACCTCCGGATCATACAGCCCGCGCCCTTTGTGCCCGCCATACGCAAACGCCCGCGCGATTCCAATCGCCCCGATGGCATCCAGCCGATCCGCATCCTGCACGCACCGACCTTCAATCGTGCTCATCGGCGTCTCGACGCCTGCCCCTTTGAACGACAGCCCCGCAATAATCGCCGTCACGTGCCCGATCGTCGGCTGCGGCACTTCCAGCGACATCAACCACTCTCGCGTTGCCCGCGGTCCCGCCTCGTGGTCCCCACCCGCGAACTTCCAGTCCGCCACGTCGTGCAACAGCGCCGCCAACTCGACGACGAACAAATTGGCCTTCTCTTCGGCGGCAATTCGCACCGCCACGTTCCGCACCCGCTCAATATGAAACCAGTCGTGCCCAGAACCCTCGCCCGAAAGCAGCCCCCGCACATGGTCGGTCGTTTTTTGTATGATGTCGCGCTCGTTCAACAAGCCAATTCTCCCAATAGTCGTTTAACGGGAAGCCGTAGGCGACCACGTCGGCCGAATGGCTACGCCTTCGGCTATGCGTTTAACGCGGTATCCGTCAATTAACAACGAAAGACACACCATGGCCAAGAAAAAGAAATCCACCAAAAACAACGACTCGAAAAAGAACCAGCGAATCATTCTCCGCGCTGGCGAGGCCCTCGTCGAGGCCGACCAGGCGTGGTCCGCCGCCGAGCCCGAAGTCGTAATCGGTGAGCTCGACGGCCCCGTCGGCTATGCCATCGCCAACCTGATTGGCAACCAAGCCAAAGGCCACACCAAGGTCTTCGCGATCTTGAATAGCGATGTGATGGTCCGCCCCACGACGCTCATGGTCAGCAAAGTCACCGTCAACAGCAGCAAATACACGAACATCCTCATGGGCACGGTCCAAGCCGCGATCGCCCACGGAGTTCTCGATGCCGTCCGTGCCGGCGACATTCCCAAACGCAAAGTCGATGACCTCGGCATCATCATTTCGGTCTGGCTCGACCCCAGTATCCTCGAAGCCACCGACGTGGACTACAAAATCCTCTTCCAAACTAATCGCGTCGCGACGGCCAAAGCCATCCACAAAGCCATGAATCACGAACCCACGATCGATTGGCTCCTCAAATCCCAGGACGAAGTCCCTCATTATTTCCACCAACTCGCGCTCGAAGGAAAACTAGACTAATCCCGTAGGGTGGGCTGTGCCCACCATTTATTCATCGCGGCCGCCGCTAGCACCCTCGCATTCGCCCTTCCGCCGCGCCTCCACCCTTCCTATACTCCCGCCCTCGTTTGGCTAGACGTGTACCGCAGCCGGGGGCAGGGAGATCGGAAATGGCTGCATTTTCTCTGCGCGGATCGACCGCGGCGCTCGCGGCTGCGCTCGGCGTGTCTCCTCGTTCCCACGCTCCGCGTGGGAACGTAAGTATCGACGCTCTGCGTCGTTCTTCTTCAAAGCACGACCTTGCTGCGGCAATCCTCATCCTACTATTTACATCGCCGCTATTTGCTCAAACACAACCGCCCGCCAACCTCCTCGTGCCGCCGAAAGTGAACACTGCGGCACCAACGGCAGCAACGGCTTCCCCGGCTCCCGCACTGTCAACCGGCGATTCCCGCTCCAACCTCAAAGTCACCAAAGGCCAAGGCGTCCTACCCAACGACTTCGGTCAGGTCTGGCGCGAATACGACATATCCCCCTACACGCTCCGTGTTCGTGACGTGACTAAACCCGAACAAGCCGTCATCGACTGGGTCCTTCGTGAAACCGGCACTGAAGTCTGGTTCAGCGAGCCCCTCGGCATCCTGAGTGCCAACAGCACGACGCTGAAGGTCTATCACACGCCCGAAATGCACGACCGCGTTCGCGGCATCGTTGAGCGTTTCGTCAGCGGCGACACCGAAGCTCACGCCCTCAGCATCCGGCTGCTGACCGTCGGCAGCCCCAACTGGCGCGTGCGGGCGCTGTCGCTGCTCAAGCCCGTGGACGTCAAATCTCCGGGCGTCGAAGCCTGGCTGCTTTCGCGCGAAAATTCGGCCGCCCTCTACGAGCAGCTCAAAACACGGGCCGATTTCCGTGAGCATAGCGCTCCACGCGTCGATATCGCCAACGGTCAGTCGCAAACGATCGCCCGCAGGGATTCGAAGCCCTACACACGCGGCGTTCAGCTTCGCAAGGATTTTCCGTTCTACGACCTCGTGCCCGGCAAGATCGAGGAAGGCTATTCGCTGCAAGTCAGCCCGCTGATGTCGCTCGACGGCCAAACAATGGAAGCCGCCATCACCTGCAGCGTCGATCAAATCGAAAAACTCGTCCCGCTTGCCATCGACGTGCCCATCGGCGGCCAATCGCAGCGAGTTCAAATTCAAGTGCCACAAATGGTGAGCTGGCAACTCTCCGAACGCTTCCGCTGGCCCACCAACGAAGTCCTGCTGCTCTCCTGCGGCGTCGTCGCCACGCCCGCCCAAGGGTCCAACAGCATGTTCTCCGCATTCACCACGCCCTTCGGCATCGGCGGCAACCGCGCCGACGCGCTCCTCATGATCGAACACCGCCCACCGCCCGTCACCGGCGCGCCGCCGCCCGCTTCAACCAGTGCTGCCGCAGCCAATGCACAAGCCAAGACCATCCCTCCCATCGCCATCCCCGCCCCCGGCGCCTCCCTCGGTACACCCACCGGCTCAGCCAATTCCATGAGCCGCGGCCGCTACTAGGAGTTCTTCATTGTTGGTGGACGTCGAAATGCCAAACCGCCGTCCCCTCTCCCTCTGGGAGAGGGTTAGGGTAAGGGTCTGCGACGCGCGAACGGCTTGCGACTCCACCTCATGCGAAAGTTACCAACAACCGGACCTACACGCAGCAGCCCAATCGCCTCCCTTCGTTACCTTCGTTTCCTTCTGTTCCTTCCTCCGGTCCTCTCTGTGTCTCCGCGCCTCTGCGTCTCCGGGCCAGCTTTTCAGTTACAGCTGTGCTCATCTGTGTTTCATCTGTGTTTCATCTGTGGCTCTCCTGCTGACTTTGAGCGGCTGCGCCGGCCTCCGCGGCCGCAATGCCAACAGCGGCCCCCTCCAAAACCCCATGTTCATTCCCGCCGTCGATCGCGAGCTGCTCTGGAACCAAACCGTCGATGCCGTGGACGACTATTTCCGCATCGAGCGCGAAGACCGCGTGCGTCAAATCGGCGGCGTCCTCACCGAAGGCCGCATCGACACATTTCCCACCATCGGCTCCACGCTGCTGGAGCCCTGGCGAACCGATTCCACCGGCGGCTACGAAAAACTCCACGCCACGTTTCAATCGATTCGCCGCCGCGCAACCGTTCGCGTGATTCCCACCGAAGGCGGCTATTTGCTCGACGTCACCGTGCAGAAAGAGCTTGAAGACCTCGACAAACCGGAGAACGCCACCGCCGGCGGCTCAACCCTCCGCCACGACGGCACGCTCGTCCGCCAGGAAGGGCCGCCGGGTCGCTTCACCGTCACCCTCGGCTGGATTCCCATCGGCCGCGACATGCGCCTCGAGCAGCGAATTCTGGCCGACGTTTCCGGCCGTCTAGACCTCGGCGGCAGCAGCAGCGGCGGCTGGCTCGACTCCTTCGAGCAGATGTTCCTCCCACCCACCGACCCCGCATCCGGCCCTGAGCTAATCAACCCCGCCTCCCCGAGCCCTTCATTCTCTCCGGCTATCGAATCCCTGCCTCCGCCCCCATCAGCCGGAACGCGCTAGCGTCCCGTTCTCTCCACCCATCCTTCCACGCAACCACCACCGGCTAACTCTTTTGTCCTGGTTCCCAAGCTCTGCTTGGCAACCCGTCTCCGAAGCTCTGCTTCATTGCCCCTTTCCTGAAACGAACCGGACTTTCCGTTTTATTGCTACCTTCAAATCATTCAGGTAACATCAACTTGAGCGAATGTTCCCGCCCCAACCTTCCCGCCTGCTTTGAGGTTTCCTCATGCGATCCGTCGCGCTCTGTCTGTCGTTATTGGCTTGCCTCACCGCCGCCTTAGCTTCCAGCGCCTCCGCCCAAGACTGGACCCGCTTCCGCGGCCCCAATGGCACCGGTGAATCAGAGGCAACGACGATTCCCGCGAGTTGGACCGATAAGGACCTCAATTGGCGAATCGAGCTGCCCGGAATCGGCCACAGCTCGCCCGTTTTGTGGGGCGACAAAATCTTCATTCTCAGCGCCGATCCTAAAGAGGCGACCCGTTACGTTCTTTGTATCAATGCCAACGACGGCAAAATCATCTGGCGGAAAGAATACCCCGGCGTCCCTCATCATTTGCACGTTAACAGCAGCTTCGCCTCCGTCACGCCCGCCTGCGACGCCGAGCGCGTCTATGTCGCCTGGTCCGATCCGGATTTTACGCGGCTCATGGCCCTCGATCACAGCGGCAGCGAAGTGTGGACGATCAATCTCGGTCCCTGGATCAGCCAGCATGGCTTCGGCTGCTCGCCCATGCTCTATCAAGACCTCGTCGTGCTGAATTGCTCGCAGGAAGACTCCAAGCGCCCCGGCGATCCCAAGCCCACCGCGAGTTTTGTCGTCGCCGTCGAGCAAAGTACAGGAAAGATTCGCTGGAAGACCGAGCGCAAGATCGACTCCGCCTCATTCTCAGTCCCCACAATCCGCAAAAATGAGGCTGGCAATGACGAATTGCTCATCAACACCCAAGGCGAAGGCCTCTTTGCTCTCGATCCCAAAACCGGCAAAGAAAACTGGGCCGCTCCTGTCCTTTCGATGCGCTCCGTCAGTTGTCCGCTCTACGTCGCCGGCCTCGTGTTCGGCACCACCGGCTCTGGCGGCGGTGGACACTACCTCGTCACGGTGAAGCCGGGCAAGGATCCGGAGGAAGCCTACCGTGTCAAGAAATACGCTCCCTATGTCTCGACCCCAGTGTGCAAAGGCAACCTGATGTTCCTCTTCGAAGATCAGCAAGGCCACGCCTCCTGCATCGACGCCTCGACGGGTGAGCAGCTCTGGTTCAAAGGACGTCTGGGCGCGACGTTCTACGGCTCGCCCGTTCGCGCTGGCGACAAAATCTTCGCCGTCGATACCGCGGGGACCGT
>DASXLL010000203.1:0-14726 GCA_036496265.1 Pirellulaceae bacterium
AACTTCTGCGGCCACCGCCACTTCCCTCGAAATCGCCCCCGACAAAAAACCATCCGTCCACGCATACGCCCTACAACAAAACCCACCCGAACCTACTGACCACTGCGACCCCATTCTCGAAGTTGCTGCCCGCCAATCACCGCCTCCCATCCGCATTCTTCCCTTCCACCTCCCCCTCGGAGCGCCCTGACACACGACGACGACTCACATCACGACAAAACGCGACTGCCCCTGCGCCCACACTGCGATCCCGCCGCGAAAACCCCCATTTTCCCACAGAAAACGGCCCAAATTTGACAAGGGCTACCTATGACCTAGGTTTTCTGCTGAGTGTCGTTGGCGGCTGCGTTCGCAGCGGGGTTAGGCCGGGGATGCTCGAGGTTGCGGATGGCTGCTGATTTTGCATAGCCAGGCAACGCTCATCTGAAGCACCTGTTAATGGGGCTGCCATGTTTTGGACCAAACGTCCTAAACGAACCGCGCGCCGGAAGGCTTCGCGATTCACGCCTGGTAAGGCGATGCGATTCACGCCGGGTGTCGAGCAACTCGAAACTCGGGCCGTGCCGGCGTCGCTGTCGTTGTCGGCGGGGGTGATGACGATTAATGGGACGTCGAATAGCGATTACATCGTGGTTCGGCAGCTGAACGGGCGGGTGAGCGTGGATGGGAATGCGACGTCGTATGCGGCGACAGCCGTGAATGCGCTGGTGGTGAATTCGGGGGCGGGGAACGATACGGTCAATTTGCAGAATCTGACGACGGCGTGGACGAAGCAGATCACGGTGCGGAGCGCTTCGGGGACGGATTCGGTGCGGCTGACGAATGGGACGCTGCGGACTCTGAGCGGCGCGAATGCGTCGCTGACGATTCCGGCGGTTGTCCCGACGCCGAGGAGTGGCGCCAGTAGCGGCGGCAGCAGCACGACAACGGATTGGTTCGATGCGAACGTACACGATGCGGCGCTGAAGGCGCTTTTGAAGACCGATTACAACACCGACCATGTGCTGGATCGCAACGACATGCTGGCCGTGTTCCAGGAAGTGGAGCACGACGGCACGGTCAACACCAATGAGTTCACCGATTTGAAGGCAGTGGCGAATAACACATCATTGTTTGGCTCGTCCACGTATATCGTCGATTTGACGCGGGATGTGGTGCTGGGCAATGCGGCGAACGCCCATTATCAGGGGACGACGCTCGGCAATTTGACGGCGGGCTCGACCGGGGCGAAGCTCAATAATCTCGTACACAAGTGGTTTCTCGGCGCTGACCATCCGAACGCCAGCTACCCGGGAATCACTGTGACCTATACGACGGCAGCCGGGACGCTGTTTGGCGCCGGCGGGCCGAAATATACCGACGTGCATCAGGGAGCGGTGGGCGATTGCTACTTTGTCGCGACGCTGGGGGAGACGGCCCTGCGGACGCCGACGACGATTCAGAGCATGTTCACCGTGAACGGCGACGGCACGTATGGCGTGCGGTTTTATCAGAACGGCGTGTCGCACTATGTGACGGTCGATTCGCAGTTGCCGACCTATTCGGGCGGCTGGTTCCTGTATGCCAATATGGGCAGCTACGCCGGCAATGCGAGCAATGTGCTGTGGGTGGCGCTGGCGGAGAAGGCGTATGCCCAGCTCAACGAGAGCGGCTGGATTCGGCCGGCGGCGTGGGGCGGCGGACAGAATTCGTATAACGGCATCGAAGGCGGGATGTTCACGGATGTGACGGCGCAGATCGCGAATCGGGCCGGGTCGAATTACAACGTGAGCAGCACGATCGACACGTCGCTGAACAACGCGGTGACGAGCGGCAAGCTGGTCGGCTTCGCTTCGACGAGCAATCCGACAAATTCACAGATCGTCGGCGATCATCAGTATGTCGTGATCGGCTACAACAGCTCGACAAAGACGGTCACGCTGTTCAATCCGTGGGGAATCAACAACGGCTCGCAGTATCCGGGGCTGGTGAGTTTGACGCTCAGCCAGTTGGCGGGGAATTTTGATTATTGGTCGGTAGCGTAGGAAACAAAAAAGCCGCTCGGCAATTGCGGAGCGGCCTGGTGAGTGGTGAGTAGTCGGACAGCCGAGGCAGGTGCCGACGATTACTTGTTCTTCTTGACGCCGAGTTCGCCAAGCTTCGCGCCAACGTCGGCGCCGTGGTTGTCGACTTTGACTTCCTTGTCGATAGCGAGGATCTTGCCGTCGGCGCCGATGTAGAAGGTCCAGCGCTTGGCGGCTTTGCCTTTGGGCGATTCGTTGAGCACGCCATACTTGGCTGCGACGGAGCTGTCGGGGTCGCTGAGGATGGGGTAGTCGGCGCCGAGCGATTCGGCGAAGGCCTTGTTCTTTTCGACCGGGTCGTTGCTGGCGGTGAAGTAAGCGACTTGGTAGTCACGCATTTTCGCGCCGTCGTTCTTGAACGACGTGCATTCTTTCGTGCAGCCGCCGGTGAAGGCCCGCGGGAACCAGGCGACGACGACGGCTTTGCCTTGCTTATTGAGCTCAGAGAGCTTGTAAGTTTTGCCGTCGCTGCCTTGCATAGTGAAGTCGGGGGCGGTGTCGCCGACTTTGAGATCGTCGGCGCTTGCCGGTGCGACGAAAATTAGCGCGGGGGCGAGGAAGGCGAGCGAGAGGGCGAGAGCGAGGAGGCGCTTCATGGGGGTGCTCCGACGGGGAAGTTGGAGGTGGGGGGTGAGTTCGTGCCAAAGGCAGTTAGTAGCGTAGCGGATGGGTGGCAGGGGGTTCAACGAGCCATCGTGCGGCGGTTTTTTGTGGCAGCAAGGCATTGTGGCGACGTGGTTTGGGGGTTTTTTGGCGGAAGTCGGCTGGGGAGCCTTGCCAACTTGACGATAAAAATATACTCTCGTACACTTGTATTTGTGTACACTGGTAGCACTCGACTGCTAGCAGATCATGAACGGTCCAGTTGCTCGTCGCGATGCGCTTGTTGCTGATCTCCGCAGGGAGGTGGAGAGGTTGGAAGGCGGGCGGCAACTTGAGGATGAGCGGCGGGTTTCGACGGGGGTAAGGGCGCTGGATCGACTGCTGCCAGGAGGTGGGCTGAAACGGGGGACGCTGGTGGAATATTTGAGCGGTGCAGCCGGGGGCGGGGCGGCGACATTGTCGTTGGCGGCGGCGCGGGAGGCGTGTGGGGAGGGAAAGGCGCTGGTGGTGATTGAGCGGGCGACACAAACCCGACGCGCCAGCGAGGAGGATCGATTGGGCCATTTCTATCCTCCCGCGGCGGCGGCTTGGGGCGTCGATCTGTCGGCGATGTTGGTGCTGCGGACGACGAATGAGGCGGATGCGTTGTGGGCTTTTGATCAGGCGCTGCGGTGTCCAGGAGTGGGGGCGGTGTGGGGCGCGTGGAACCGACTGGATGTGCGCGATTTTCGGCGGCTGCAACTGGCGGCGGAGGTGGGCGGGACGATTGGGTTGCTCGTTCGGCCAGCGAAGCTGCGCGGACAGCCGACGTGGGCGGAGGTGAGATTTCTGGTAAGTCCAAGGTCTAAAGTCCAAAGTCCAAAGTCGTGGAGGCGACGAAGCGGAAAATTTCCAAAACAGAAGTCTCATGGCCTTGGACCTTGGACTTTGGACTTTGGACTTCAGGCGTGGCGACTGCAAGTTGAGCTGGTTCGGTGTCGGGGGGCGGCGGGTGGGCAGAAGGTGGTGTTGGAGTTGGATGAGATGAGTGGCGAGTGGCGGGAGGCGGATTATGAAGCGGCGCATTCTGTGTCTGTATTTGCCGAATTGGCCGATTCAACGGCTCGCCGCGCGTGAAATTCAGAATTCAGAATTCAGAATTCAGAATTCTCGACAACGGCCTGCTAAAGAAAATCGTGCTGCATTCTGCATTCTGCATTTCGCATTTCCGATTCTTCTGCATTCCCGCGATCCGCGGCGGGGGGATTTGGTGGTGGCTTGCAATGTGGCGGCTGAGGGGTGTGGGGTGCGGTTGGGAATGCCGCTGGCGGAAGCGGAGGCGCTGGTGGAGCACGGGAGTCGTAGGGTGGGACCAGCGAGCGGAGCGAGCGCCGGCTCACCAATCATTCGGCCGCATGATCGGGCGGCGGATTTGGCGGAGTTGGCGCGGTTGGCGGAGCGGTGTGAGAGGTTCAGTCCGATTGTGGGATGGGAGACGGCGGAGGGTTCCAAGTTCAAAGTTCAAAGTTCAAGGTTTGTTAGCACGAAGTCAACTTTGAACTTGGAACGCGGAACTTTGAACTGTCTCGGGGCGGATTGTTTGTTTTTGGATGTGACGGGGATTGGGGTTTTGTTGGGTGGGGAGGAGCAGTTGGTGGAGGCGGTGGCCGAGGATTGTGGTGGGGTCGGTTATGAAGCGCGGGTGGCGGTTGCTGGGACGATTGGGGCGGCTTGGGCAGTGGCGACACAAGGAAGTTCAAAGTTCAAAGTTCAAAGTTCAAAGTTTGATCGAAGTGCTTGCGAATCAACTTTGAACTCAGAATTCGGAACTTTGAACTTAAATTGCCTGCGAGTCGAGCCGCAAACGCTCGATTTGTTGTCGCAACTGGGGATCGCGAGGCTTGATCAGCTTCTGGAAGTGCCGCGGGAGACGCTAAGGGCGAGATTTGGGGAGCGGTTGCTGCTAAGGGTCGATCAATTGCTCGGGGTGGCGCAGGAGATCATTGTGCCGTATCGGCCGCCGCCGCAGTTTGTGGAGGAGTGGGTGTTGGAATATGCGGCGGAGCGGCGGGATGTGATTGAGCAGATTATGCGGGAGCTGGTGCGGCGGATTGCAACTGCTTTGGGAAGCCGGCGAGAGGGTGTTTTGAAGCTGAATACTCGCCTCGATTGCGTGCCGGGACGGCCGATAGTGTTGGAGATTGGTTTGTTTCGGCCGTCGGCGGATGAAAAGCATTTGTGGGATTTGATGGCGATGCAACTGGATCAGGCAAGGTTGCCTGGGCCGGTGGGCCGTGTGCGGATTGAAGCAGCGCTCACTGCACCTCTTGAAAATCGGCAGGGCGAGTTGTTTTCGGGCAATGAACATGAGTGCGAGCGGCAATTGGCGCTGCTCATTGACCGGTGCAGCAGCCGGCTCGGACCGAGTGCCGTTTTAAGGCCGCTGGTTACAGCGGATCCGCTGCCGGAGAAGGCGGTGAGGTATAGGGCGGGGGTCGGGAGTCGGAGATCAGGAGTCAGGAAGTTCAAAGTTCAAGGTTCAAAGTTCAAAGTTAAAGACGATACAACTTTGAACCTTGAACTCGCAACTTTGAACTCTTTACTTCGGCCGCTGTTTTTGCATTCGCCGCCGCGGGCGCTGGAGGTGATGTCAGTTGCGCCGAATGGGCCGCCGGTTTCATTTGGATTGCAGGGAGAAAAGCACGAAGTGGTGGCGTGCGTCGGGCCGGAGCGGATTGAGGCGGGTTGGTGGCGGGGGAAGACGGTGCGGCGGGATTATTGGCGCGTGGTGACGGCGGCGGGGCAGCGGTTTTGGGTATTTCGGCAACTTGAGGATGGTCAGTGGTTTTTGCACGGAGAGTTTTCGTGAGTGAGCCGAGTAATGCGCTACGCGGAATTACATTGCAAAACGAATTTTTCATTTTTGGAGGGTGCGTCGCATCCGGATGAGCTGGTAATGCGCGCGAAGGAGTTGGGTTATGAGGCGATGGCGGTGACGGATCGGGAATCGCTGGCGGGAGTGGTGCGAGCGCATACGGCGGCGAAAGAGACCGGGCTGAAATTGATCATTGGGGCGGAAGTATATCCAGTGGATGCGCCGCCGGCGGTTTTGTGGGCAACGGATCGAAAGTCGTATGGGAGGTTGTCGCGCCTGCTGACGGTGGGACGGCGGCGAGCGGAGAAGGAGAAGTGTGAGTTGAGGATGGTGGATGTGGCGGAGTTGGGAGAGGGTTTGGTGGCAGGGGTGAAGGTTCAGGAAGAGAGGGAGAGCGGGAGAGAGGGAGAGGGGGGGAAGAGGAAGAGTTCAAAGCTCAAGGTTCAAAGTTCAAAGTTGGGGAATGGTGGGGCCGCGATTACCGACGAAGTACTGAGTACTGAGTACTCAGTACTCAGTACTAATACGCAGCGTGGCGCGAGGCAGCAGGAAAAGTTTCGAGTCTATAACCCGCCTTCTGAGTCCCGAGTCCCGAGCACCGAGTCCCTGGCGATGTACGCGGATATTTTTCGGGGGCGGTGTTATTTGCTGGGGGAGTTGTTTCGGGGGCCGGATGATGCGGGAGAACTCGCGCGGTTGATGGAATTGTCGGAGCGATCGGGGGTGCCGCTTGTGGCGGCGGGGGATGTGCATTATCACTCGCCGGCAAGGCAGCCATTGTGGGAGGTGCTGACGGCGACGCGGCTGGGGACGACAGTCGATCGGCTGGCCGAATATCGGTTTGCGAATGCGCAGCGGCATTTGAGGCGAGTGGATGAGATTGCGGCGCTGTTTGCGCATGTGCCAGAGGCGGTGGAGCGGACGCTGGAGATTGCGGAGCGGTGCCATTTCTCGCTGGATGAATTGAAATATGAATATCCGATTGAATTGGCGCCAGCAGGTTTAACACCGTGCGAGTTTCTCACTCGCCTGGCCTGGGAAGGAGCTCGTAGACGGTATCCGAAAAGAATTCCCGAGAAAGTGCGACGGCTCGTGGAGCGCGAGCTGGCGCTGATCGAAGAATTGCGCTATGAGGCTTATTTTCTTACCGTGTGGGATCTGGTGCGGTTTGCTCGCGAACAAGGCATCCTCTGTCAGGGTCGCGGCTCGGCCGCTAATTCAGCGGTCTGCTATTGCTTGGAGGTGACGAGCGTCGATCCGGAACAGAACGAAGTTCTGTTCGAGCGGTTCGTGAGCAAGGAACGGAATGAAGCGCCGGATATTGATGTGGATTTCGAGCACGAGCGGCGGGAGGAGGTGCTGCAATATATCTATGAGAAGTATGGCCGCGAACGAGCTGGCATGACGGCGGTGGTGATTACGTATCGCACGCGAAGCGCGGTGCGGGATGTGGGTAAGGCCCTGGGTTTGTCGCTCGATCGGGTTGATGCGCTGGCGAAAAACATGGAAGGCCGCGAGTTAGACGGCTATTTCTATGGCGACGTCAAAACGGACAAACATGACAATCCGCCGCAGGAAGAGAGGGAGAGGGGGAGAGAGGGAGAGGGGGGGAAGAGGTCAGAGGTCAAAGAAGCAAACTCTCCCACTCCCCCACTCTCCCACTCCCCCACTCAGATTCTGGCGTTGCGGTGTGCGGAGGTGGGGATTGATCCGGGGAGCGAGATTGGGAGGCGGCTGGTTTATCTGGTGAGCGAGCTGGTGGGTTTTCCGCGGCATTTGTCGCAGCATGTAGGTGGGATGGTGATAACGCAGGGGCCGCTGTGCGAACTGTCGCCGATTGAGAATGCGGCGATGCCCTTAAGGACGGTGATCGAATGGGATAAGGATGATCTCGACGATTTGGGGATTTTGAAGGTGGATTGTTTGTCGCTGGGGATGCTGACGGCGATTCGGAAGTGTTTTGAGTTGATTGGCCCCTGTAGGTCTCGCCCGCCGGGCGGGACCACTTCAGTGCCCCGTGCTTCACAAAAGGTCCCGCCGGGCCGGTGGGACCTACTCACGTTGGCCACAGTGCCGGCGGAGGATCCGAAGGTCTATGACATGATCTGTAAAGCCGACACGATCGGTGTGTTTCAGATTGAAAGCCGGGCGCAGATGAGCATGTTGCCACGGCTGAAGCCACGCGAGTTTTATGACTTGGTGATTGAGGTGGCGATTGTGCGGCCGGGGCCGATTCAGGGGAATATGGTGCATCCGTATTTGCGGCGGCGCATGGAGAAGGAAGAGGTTCCCCCTTTTCCCAGGCCGGAAATCGGAGAGGTGCTCAAACGGACGCTCGGCGTGCCTCTCTTTCAGGAGCAGGCCATGCAATTGGCGGTGGTGGCGGCTGGTTTTTCGGCGGGCGAGGCGGATCAACTGCGGCGGGCGATGGGAGCCTGGCGGAGGCCGGGCATTATCGATCAGTTTCGCAAAAAACTGATTGAGGGCATGAAAGAGAAAGGTCTCTCGGGTGAATTTGCCGAGCAGGTGTTCAATCAGATTCGCGGGTTTGGCGAATATGGGTTTCCGGAGTCACACGCGGCCAGTTTTGCGCTACTCGTGTATGTCTCGGCGTGGCTGAAGTGTTATTACCCGGCGGCGTTTTGTGCGGCGATCATCAACAGTCAGCCGATGGGTTTTTATTCGCCGTCGCAGCTGATTCGGGACGCGCGGGCGCATGGCGTGCGGGTGTTGCCGGTGGATGTGAATTGGAGTGGGTGGGATTGCAGGTTGGAGGGGACAGAGGGAGGGGGGGAGAGGGAGAGTGGGAGAGTGGGAGAAGCGGCTGGAAACGATTCTCCCCCTCGCCCCCTCCCCCACTCTCCCACTCCTGCTTGCCTGCGGCTGGGCTTGCGGCTGATCAACGGTTTGCCAGATGCCGCTGCAAAGAAAATTGAGGCGGCGAGAGAGGCCGGGGAATTTCGGTCGCTGGATGATTTTGTACGGCGGACGGGGTTGAGTCAGGCGGTGGTGACGAAGTTGGCGGAGGCGGATGCGTTTTCATCCCTGGCGATCGATCGGCGGAAGGCGCTGTGGCAGGCGCTGGGGCAGGAACGGAAGGCGAAGCACATGCCGCTACTGGCGGGGCTGGCGGACGATGAGCCGGCGGCGGCGCTACCACCGATGCCGCTGGTGGAGCAGGTGTTTGCCGATTACCGCACATCAGGCTTGTCGCTGAAAGCGCATCCGATCAGCTTTTTTCGCGAGCACCTGAATCAGATGCGGGTAACGCCAGCGGGAGAGCTCGATCAGACGCGCGATGGGCGGCATTTGCGGGTAGCGGGAATCGTATTATTGCGGCAGCGGCCGGGGACGGCGAAGGGAATTACGTTTGCGACGATCGAAGATGAGACGGGGCTGGCGAATCTTGTGATTCGACCGCAGATTTGGGAGCGTTATTATGCGGTGGCCCGCCGGAGTGCGGCGTGGGTGGCGCATGGTTGCTTGGAGAATAAGGAGGGGGTGATTCACCTCGTCGTGAATCGGTTAGAGGATTTGTCGCATTTGCTGGGCGGATTGAAGACGGAGTCGCGGGATTTTCATTGAGGCCTCAAGCGAATAGCCGGGAGCAAACTGCTCCCGGTGGAGCTGGACGGACGCGACTATCGCGGTTCTCCGGGACCAAGTTTGGTCCCGGCTATTTTGTTTGTGAGCCTTGCGATAGTGCTAGGGCCGCACTTAGACTGCGGCCTAACGAAAATTTGCACCAAAAGGCTCTCCCATGCACGGGTTCGAAGAAGCAGCGGCTGCACCGCCGGATGATCCGAGTGATACAAGACCGTGGTACAAGCTGTTGAATCGGTATCACTGGTTCGTGCTTGTCGTGGCGGCGCTTGGCTGGCTGTTCGACTGCTTGGACCAGCAGCTTTTTATATTGGCCCGGCCGCAGGCGATGGCCGACCTGTTGTCCTATCTGAAAAAAGACGATCCGGCGGCATTCTCGTTTTGGGCGAGCACATTTGGCGACATTGCGACCAGCGTGTTTATCGCGGGCTGGGCGACAGGAGGATTGATCTTCGGGATGCTGGGCGACCGGATTGGCCGAGCCAAGACGATGCTCATCACGATCCTGTTGTATTCCGCTTGCACGGGCCTGAGCGCCCTTTCCTACACCGTTTATGACTTCGCCTTTTATCGTTTTCTGACGGGGCTGGGCGTCGGCGGCGAATTCGCAGTGGGCGTAGCGCTTGTCGCGGAGGTCATGCCAACGCGGGCCCGCACCTACACTCTCGCATTACTGCAGGCATTTTCCGCTTTTGGCAATATCAGCGCGGCGCTCATTAATCTCGGCCTCGGCCTGGCGGAGGGCGAAGGGCTGGTGAGCAGTCCGTGGCGGATCATGTTCCTCATCGGCGCGCTGCCGGCGCTGCTCGCGCTATTTATCCGCCGCCGGCTGAAGGAACCAGAACGCTGGCAACAAGCTTCGCATCAAGGAGCAGTCACGAAACAGCTGGGTTCCTATCGGGAACTGTTTTCGCATCCGACATGG
This sequence comes from Pirellulaceae bacterium, assembly GCA_036496265.1. Classification (GTDB taxonomy): domain Bacteria; phylum Planctomycetota; class Planctomycetia; order Pirellulales; family Pirellulaceae; genus CAYLLN01. Next base: position 10,049 of record DASXLL010000203.1, read on the forward strand.
CGAAGGCACGCGCTGCTCGGATTGGCGCTGGCGTGCTCAGGCGTCATTGGCCTCTGGGCCGTCGGCTTTTACACACCCGATCTCATCCGGCAGGTTCAAACCAAGCCGCTGACGCAGTCGGTTTATGAACGCGAAATTGGGGCGGCCAAGACAGCCGGTGATAGCGGGCGGCAGGAGCAAGTGCAGCGGATTTACGATCTGTGGAAGGAAGGCAAAGAGGGCCAAACGCCGACGGAACTAGCCGACATCAAGAAGGGAATCGATGGTGAAATCAAACGCACACTGACGACGAACCAAAGCTTTACTTCGATCGCGATCAACGTCGGCGCGTTTCTGGGGATGTTCAGCTTCGGCGCGATCTCGCAGAAAATTGGCCGCAAGCCAACCTTCGCGATCGCGCTATTGTCCGCCTTCGTAACGACGATTTATGTCTTCTTTACGCTGCAACATATGTGGCAAATCTTCGTGCTGGTACCGATCATGGGTTTTTGCCAGCTTTCTTTGTTCGGCGGTTATGCGGTCTATTTTCCCGAGCTGTTTCCGACGTATCTGCGTTCAACTGGCACGAGCTTCTGCTACAACGTGGGCCGGTTCGTGGCGGCGCTTGGGCCTGTGGTAAAAATCGGCCTCAACTATTTGTTTCGCAATACGGCTGAGCCGCTGCGCTATGCGGGCATGACGATGTGCGTCGTGTTTTTGATCGGATTGTTTGTGTTGCCATTTTTGCCGGAAACGAAGGGGAAGCCGCTGCCGGAGTGAGGTCGTTGGCTGCCGTGTTATAGTGCGCAAAACACAGCCACCCGGCCGGAGTGATTGGGCGACGGAACGACTGGGTCAGTGCACGGCTCGGCGGGAGCCTCGCGCTCCCACGTAATTATCGCTTGGCTTTGGTCAGCCGGGCGTCGCACCAGTTGGCATGGTCGGCGAGGTCGAGGCCTGCGCCGGGTTCGACGAGGAGGGTGAGTTCGCGGCAGCCGGTGATGGGAAGGCGAACGTCTTCCGTATGGGTGAGTATTCCATCACCTTTCATTCGCTTTTCGAAGATGGATTTGCCGTCCGCGAGGACTTGGAAGATGCAGTCGCCTTTGCCGTCGGCTTCGGCATCGAGGCCGATTTTGGCTTTGAAGAGGTCCCACTTGCCTTCGGTGGCGAAGGTGATGGCGGAGCGGGCGTGGACGCCGAGACCTTTATCGAAACGCTCCAGGTGCCCAACGCGAAGGCGGTTGCCGGAAACGCTTTTGTCCCGTTGAACTGGAAAGGGCGGCGTGACAATTGGTGTTTGTTCTTCTGGGAGCAACGGCCAATCGGACAAGTACTCCAGGCGCGTTGAGCGGACGAAGACCTCATAGACATCGAGCCAGTTGAAGTGGGCTGCGGCTTGGGGAGCAATCTCCAAGGTTCCTTTGCCGTCAGCAAGTGAGAACTTGTCGCCCGCGAGTTCCGAACCATCGCGAAACTTGATGGTGTAAGGCGGCTTTCTTGTGCTTGGCGCCGGTTGTGCGAAGACAATTCCACTCAACTTGCTACGAGGAATCGAACGCTTCTGGCCGTTGGCGTCGAAAGTCAGATTGTCAGCGTCGAGCGACTCGACAAGGCCGGAGATGCTGCTGATTTGGCCATCGTCGCTTCTTAATAACACTCGATCGAGCGTTGCTGGCGGAGCAGCGAGCGATTTTTCGTAATCTTTGGCATCCGCGAGCAATTTAGCTTCGGTAAACCAGACGATCTGCAAGCCACGCACAAGATCGATCGGCAATTCCAGCGGCCAGCCTGCTCGCCATTCAATTTTAATTTTCTCATCACCGATCGCGACTTTTTTGGCGTGTACACGGCCGCCGGCTCGCAGTTCGACGGTAATCGGCTCGTCCAAACTGAATTCGTTTGCCAAATAGTCGTCCTCGTCGTACGTGAAAATTCGACGCAAGTCATCAAGCGTTAGCTCGGCCGGCACGCCGTCGCCAGTCACCCGGCCGTCGGCAATCGTGAGCGACGGCGCAGATACAATGGAATCGTCAACTAAGACAAGCGTCGGCGTGAAAACAGTTTTTTCAGCCGCGTTCACGAGTTTTTCATCGCCGACCGCAAATTCAGCGCAACCAATCACAGCCATTAATAAGCCGTGCTGGCAAATCACCGGCAGCAGGTTTGCTCCCGGCTGTTGAAACGGAGACGAAAACACAACTACTCCCGGCGGTCATCGCCGAAGCTGCGGTAATACTGTTCGATCAACTGCTGATAGCGAGCGGGGAATTTTTCCTTGACGGCGCTATAGACGGGGTCGCGGTCTTTGTCGCGGAGTTGGGACCAAGGATTTTTAGGGATAGAGTTGTTGGCGACGGCTGTGGCGTCGGTATCGATGCCTTTGCTGCCGCCACCTTGCTTCCCCCCTTGGGCCGATTGTTGCGATTGTTTTCCGGATGAGCCGGAAGCGGCGGATTTGTTGCCGCCGGCGGCTTGGGCATCCGCCGCGGCCTGGCGTTTTTGGGCCTGGAGTTTTTGGATTGTCTCGATGAGGCGCTCAAGCGTTGTTTCGGTGTGGGCTTGTTTTGTAGTGACGGGCATGTCGGTACGAAGGTCGTCAACCAGCAAGTTGCCGAGCGTGAGGAATTCGTTCTTTAGTTCAGTGACGACAGGAGCGAGCGATGCGGATGAGCTCGTGCTGAGCGTGTCGGCGGCGAGTTGGGCCTTGCCGGCCAGCCCGGCATCTTTGGCGCCGTCGGCAGTGGTGAGGGGCTGAAGGCGGCGCTCGTCGTCGCCGATGAGGCGGATGGCGTTGCGGTCGGCACGGGTGAGTTGGCCGTTGGTGGCGAGACGCTTTTGTTCCAGCGCAGCCGTTTGCTTGGTCAGTTGCTGCTGCGTCGCGAGCATGTCGCGAAACAGACGTTCGAGATCGGCCAGGGCCTGGTTTTCTTCCTGATCGCGCAGTTCGTCCAGGGCGGCGTCGATCTCGGATTGAGCCGCGTCAAGCTCGGCGAGGGCACGCTGCTGGTCGGAATTGGCTGCGGCGGCATTTTGGTTGTCGAGCTTGCCGCTGGCGCGCTGCATGGCTTGCTGGGCATTCGACAAATTCTCGTGACCGGGGCGCGCTTCGCCAGTGGGAAACGAAGAGGGACCAGATTGCTGCATTTTCGCGGCGAGGTCGCGGGCCTGATCGCCGATCGACTGCTGTTTGCGGCTAAGGTCTTCAAAGGTTGAGCGGGGGGGCGCGGTGGATTGTTGGCGCTGTTGGGTGGCGAGGCGCTCGCTGGCGTTTTTTTCTTCGCGCTCGGCGAGCGTCAGCTTTTGGATTTCCTGCTTCCATTGGCTGAGCAAGTTCCACTTCTGGCGGGCGTCGGCGGGAGTGCCTTGTTCATTTAGCAGCACTTCCAACAACTCTCGCAAATCGGCGAGGAGCGTTTGCTGACCTCCGCCGGCCAAATCGAACTGCGATTGATCGAGCAGGCGGGTGACATCGGCCATGCGTTTCTCGAGCAAAAGCTCTTTGGCTTTGTTGAGGGCTTGCTGCAGCCGTTCGGCCCGCTGGGGTTCTTTGTCCTGGATGGTCGATTTGAGGGATTTGAATTTTTCCTCGAGTTCTTGAACCATGCGTTCGACCCGTTGTTGGCGGACGCCGAGCGGAGAGGTGCTCAAGCGGGCGGGCGGGGTCTCTTGGGCGGGCGAGATACTCGCCAAGCTCGCAATCAGCGCTAAAATGAACGATAACGGGGCAGCGACGGTGCGAAGACGCACGCGACTGGAAGACGCGGATTGCGTGGCACTCATCGAAAAGATCGCGGTCAATCGCATTGTTTCAATATAACCAGTCAGGCCGCGGCTCATTACAATTCTTGATAACTTCATTCAGGATGGGTTAGCATCGCGCTATGCCGGGGTTTTTCATTTTTCCGCCGCGGAATAGGCCGTGTCACGCGCTCACGCGGCTGTTTGCGCTGCTGTTTGCCTTGTCTTTGCCCTTGGCGGCGAGCGGTGTCACGCCGGATAGCCCTGAAGTGAAAGCGATGGTCGAGAAGGCGCTGAAGTTTCTGGAGGGCGCCGATGACGAGCGGTTGGGAGCCAAGTGCCTAGTCGGCCTCAGCTTCTATAAGGCGGGGAAGCCCACGAATCATCCGAAGATTTTGACGGCGATCAGTGCTTGTCAGTCGTCGGCGGGGATGTTGGGCGGCGATGGGAGCGCGGTCGATAATTACAGCGTTGGGTTGGCGATGATTTTCTTGCTGGAGATCGATCCAGAACGGCATCGGAGCCTGGCCTACCGCTATCTGCAAGAAATCCTGCGTCGCGAACACCCACAGGGTGGTTGGGGATACGCTGGCGAGGAACTAGGCGATACATCGCAGACGCAGTATCCGACGCTGGCGCTGTGGCTGGCGATCAACAATGGCATTGATGTGCCGATGGATGCCGTGCAGCGCGATTGCGGCTGGCTGCTTCGTACGCAGGATCCGAGTGGTGCTTGGGGCTATAAGGGCAACGATCCGGGGCATTATCGCCGGGTGCAACAATCGGAAATACGGCCCGCGCTGGCGGCCGCGGGGCTGGGGTCGCTGTATATGTGTGCCGATCTACTGAAGATCAGCGAGCGGAAGCCGAAAGAAGAGAAATCGGCGGTGCCGTCGGCTCTGAAGCCGGTGGGTGATCCGCTGGATGTGAAGCCAAAGGCGGCGGTATCGGAGTTGGA
>DASXLL010000204.1:0-63369 GCA_036496265.1 Pirellulaceae bacterium
GAATAGCCCAATCGACAGCGGAGGAGTCGCCATGACCGCCTTTCCGAATGAAAGCTGAATTACGACCGCGATCCAATCACGGCCGCAATGGTTTCCTGGCTAACCGGCTCAATCACACCCGCTTCCGTGATAATCGCCTTAATCAAACGAGCCGGCGTAACATCGAAAGCCGGGTTATAAACGCGAATGTTGTCGGGGGCCGTTTGGCGGCCGAAGCCGTGCGTGATTTCAGTCGAGGCCCGTTCTTCGATGGGAATTTGATCACCCGAATCGATTGTCAGGTCGAACGTGGTGCTCGGGGCGGCGACATAAAAGGGAATCTGATGAGCGGCTGCCAGCAAGGCGACCGAATACGTGCCAATTTTGTTCGCCGTGTCGCCGTTGGCGGCAATGCGATCAGCGCCGACGATCACCGCCTGTACCTTGCCCTCGCGCATCACCTGCCCCGCCATGTTGTCGCAGATCAGCGTCGCATCGATGCCGCGCTGAGCCAGTTCCCAAGCCGTCAGCCGCGAACCTTGCAACAGCGGCCGCGTTTCATCGACGAAGACATGTAATTTTTTGCCTTGGTCCTGGCAGGTGAAGAAAACCGAGAGGGCCGTGCCGTATTCGGCGGTGGCGAGACCGCCGGCGTTGCAGTGCGTCAAAACGCCGGAATTATCTTTCAGCAGCTCCGCCCCATACCGGCCGATCGCGCGGCATAGGGCCCGGTCCTCTTCGTGAATCGCCTTCGCCTCCCGCAGCAACGCCGCCTGAAGTTCCACTGGTGATGAATCGCCCCGCAGCGATTCCGCCGCGCGCCGCATCCGATTGAGCGCCCAGAACAGATTCACCGCAGTCGGACGGCTTTCCGCCAGATAAGTCGTGACTTCATCAAGCCTCGCGAAAAACGTTTCTTCGCTGCCATGGACAACGGACGACTGGCCAACGACAACTCCATACCCCGCAGCAATCCCGATCGCCGGTGCTCCTCGAACGCGCAGTTGCTTGATCGCCTCCCAGACCGCTTCGACGGTACGGCATTCGATCTCGACCAACTCAACGGGCAGCCGCGTTTGATCGATGAGCACGAGATAGCCGCGATCATCGCCGATCCACCGGAGCGTTTCAATTTTAGAAGTCATTTACTGAGCAAAAAATGGTTCGCACTTGAGGCCAAACGTTTCCGCCACGGCTTGATTGGTGATTTTTCCGCGGTGAATGTTGGCGGCGGATGCCAACGACGGCGACTGGCGAACCGCCGGATCAATCCCAAGTTTGGCGAGCATCATCACCCACGGCAGCGTCACATTGCACAGTGCAAACGTGCTCGTCCGCCCCACCGCCCCAGGCATGTTCGTCACGCAGTAATGCAAAACGCCCTCTTCCAAATACGTCGGATCGCTGTGCGTCGTCGGCCGACTCGTCTCAACACAGCCGCCTTGGTCAATGGCCACGTCAATAATGACGCTACCGGGCTTCATCTGCGTGAGGTCTTGTCGCGTGATCAATCTCGGTGCCTTTGCCCCCGGAATGAGCACCGCACCGACGACCAAATCAGCCAGCCGCAGTTGATCGCGGATCGTATGGCGGTCGCTGTAGAGCACATTCACGTTCGGCGGCATGATGTCGTCGAGATACCGCAAGCGATCCATGTTCACGTCGAGGATCGCAATGTCTGCTTGAAAGCCAGCGGCAATTCTCGCCGCATTCGCTCCCACTACGCCGCCACCGAGAATCGTAATGTGAGCCGGGGCCACGCCAGGGACGCCGGCCAGCAAAATCCCCCGCCCAAGTTGCGGCCTTTCCAGATATTTCGCCCCCTCCTGAATGCTCATCCGCCCCGCCACTTCGCTCATCGGCGTCAGCAGCGGCAGGCGGCCTTGGTTATCTTTCAGTGTTTCGTAGGCCAGGCATGTCGCGCCCGACTTGAGCATCACCTGCGTCAAGTCGTTGCTGGCGGCGAAGTGGAAATAGGTGAAGAGCGTCTGGCCGGAGCGAATCAGTGAATACTCCGCCGGCAGCGGCTCCTTGACTTTGACAATCAAATCCGCCCGCCCATAGATTTCGGCCGCCGACGCAACAATCTCAGCCCCCTCAGCGGCATACTCCGCATCCGACAGGCCGGACCCAACGCCGGCGTTCGTTTCAATGAGGACTTTATGGCCCGTGCGTGACAATTCCTCGACGCCGACGGGCAGCATGGCGACGCGGTATTCGTCGCGCTTAATTTCGCGGGGGACGCCGATGAGCATTGCAGCGGCAATTTCCAAAGAGTTAAAGTCAAATCGCTTTCACCGTTCTACCGCCCAGACGCCAACCCGACAATTCGGCCCAATCGCCGCGAAGGAACAAAGGGGCCAGTTGACATTGCCATTTCTTGTCAGCCACACTTGAGGCGGCTCGGCCAGTGCCGCTACTGAACCTCTAAGAAAGCGATGTGCCCGGTGACAATTTTCCGCTGCTTCCTTAACCGATTCCCGAATACGATGGTGCGGGTCATTGCAGTCGCGTTAACCATTGCCTGTTTTGCCGGACAGCTAACCGGCCAGACGAAGCAACCCAATATCGTACTGTTCCTTGCCGACGATCTCGGCTGGGCCGACGTCCCCTGGCACGGCTCGCAGTACAAAATGCCGAATTTGGCCGCGCTGGCTGAAAAAAGCCTGAAGCTCGAATCGCATTACGTTCATCCCATGTGTAGCCCCACACGGGCCGCGTTCATGACCGGCCGCTATGCCAGCCGTTTCGGCGTCACAGCGGCCCAAAACCCGCGGGCCCTGCCGTGGAACACGGTGACATTGGCTCGCGCCCTGAAATCCGCCGGGTATGACACCGCCATCACCGGCAAATGGCACCTCGGCTCCAAGCCCGACGAAGGCCCGCAAAAATACGGCTTCGACCACGGCTACGGCTCACTCGCCGGGGGCGTCGGCCCGCTCGACCATCGCTACAAGGAAGGCGAATTCACGAAAACATGGCATCGCAACGGCAAGCTGATCGAAGAAGAGGGGCACGTCACCGATCTGATCGCTCACGAAGCCGTCGAATGGCTCGAAGGCCGCAGTGACAAGCCGTTTTTCCTCTATGTGCCCTTCACGGCGATCCACGTGCCGATGCTGGAGCCGGAAAAATGGCTAAACATGAACGGCCACCTGTCGGACCCGGGCGTGCGCCTGCGAGCCGCCTGCGCTTCGCACTTGGACGACGCCGTCCGGCAAGTTTTGGCCGTGCTCGACCGCCAAGGAAAGCGCGACAATACGCTCGTGCTGTTTTTTGGCGACAACGGCGCGCATCCGCCGGGCGATAATCAGGGCGGCGCTTATCCCGGCACTTATGAGCACGCGAATGTCGGCAACAACAATTTGCCCTGGCGCGGCTACAAAAGCGGCGTCTATGAAGGCGGCATTCGCGTTCCGGGCCTGGCCTCCTTTCCCGGCAAAATCGCCGCCGGCCAGACGCAAACCCCCATGCACGCGATCGATTGGATGCCGACGCTAACCAAGCTAGCCGGAGCGAAGATCGACGCCGACCTGAAATGGGACGGCAGCGATATCTGGCCAGTTCTGACTCAGCCCGGCAAGGATTGGCCCATTCGCACGCTCTACACCGCCGCCCCAAGCTTCCGCGCCCAAGCCGTCCGCCATGGCGATTGGAAATACATTCAAACGGCCGCCAACGGCAAAAAAGCCGCGGACGAAGAGCTTTTCAACCTCGCCGACGACCCGGCGGAGTCGAAAAACCTCGCCACGTCGCAACCGGCGATGCTAGCCCAAATGGAAGAACGGCTGGCCGCGATTTCGGCCCGCGACAAGGATGCGGTGGCTAACGACTAGCAAAAAGGGTGTCGGGAGTCGATTGCGACAGCGGATTCCCATTTGAATTCACGCGGCCGCAATCGATTCCCAACCCCTTCCGTTCTCCGCGACCATTCCGTTCTGCCTCCGTCCAAATAGTTCCTGCCCATACGCCGGCTGCGTAGAATGTCAATAGTGCAGCAAAACGGGGGGAACTATCATGGGTGTGTTCAACAAACCAATCGCAATACATTTCATCGTCGCCTGCCTCACACTCGCACGCATTGGCCTCGCTCAAGACCCCCTCGCCCCTGTAAAGCCCTACGACGGCATCCAAGCCGGTCTCGACGCCTACCGCCTGGCTGAAGAAAAACGCCAAGGTGCCGTCAACCAGCAGATTGGTCTGAACGACCAACTGCGCTATTGGAACGGCTATCCCACCAGCCGCGGCGAGACGATTTACTACGGCTACATGAGCCCCGCGGCATTGGCCAACCACGGCTACGGTGCTTATGGATACGGCGGCTATGGGTATGGCGGATATGGCCCCTGGACCGGCTTTCAACTCGGTCCCTGGATCGGCGGCGGCATTTGGGGCACGCCCTATTATTACCAGCCGGCGCGCCAACCCATCGGCCAAACACAAATCCAGATCGGCCCCAACCACTGGGAATCGCACCCCGTCTATGACCCGCCGCTCACGATGTACCGCCCTCAGCCACCCGTCGATTCGCCGCTTCTCGACCGCACGCCGTATGCAACGCCGCCCATAACGCTGCCGACAACAACGCCGCCTGCAACAACGACGCCTGCAACAACGACGACGACTCAGCCAACGAGGCCGCTCATCAATGCCGTCGATGCCGTTCCCCCGCCAGCGCCCCCAGCCGCTTCTCAACCTGCTGCTGTGCCGCGGGCGCCGCGGGAGTACTAGGCAGCGCTGGCGGGTCGTTCCGATTATTTCCTACGTCGTCGCCGCTTTCTCGGCTTTGGCTTAGACGACAGCCGCGAGTCGATCACCAACCCACGCACGTTGTCGGCCGAGCGGAGAAGCCGATTGATGCGCCTGGCTTGGACTTTCTTGTCTGCTTCCGGATCACCCAAGACAATTCCAAAGTGATCTGGATTTCGCGCCGCCAAACGCTGGAAGTCGCTCACATTGAAAGTCAACACGATCCAGCGGTGTTGACAGGCAAATCTTAGGACCTCTTCGTCGGGCCACGCATCCCCGCGCTTGTCTTCGCAGAATTGGCGGACCGTGGCCACGTTATGTCCCAGCAGCCGCAAGCAGTCTTGAAGACGGTATGGTACGTCTTCGTCCGCAAAGATGTCCGCCATAGACGATGGGGCAGCTTAGCTCCGCACGGTTCTAGGGTGCTCGGCGGAGAACGCCCAAGCGGCGGCCAAATCTTCCTTCGTAAGCGACGGATAATCTTCGAGTAAGTCCTTATCCGTTGAGCCCAATAAGCGAGATTCTGCCAGAACGCGCAGCGTGATTCGCGTTCCCTTGATCCGCCAATCGCCCCCGCAGACGCCCGGGGTCGAGACGACTCGCTCGGTGCCGTTATTTCCGCTCTTTGGACTCGACGATGTTGGCATTTTAGTCCTCAAAACAACGGACCACTGCTCGACCGCCCAGAACTAACCATCTTCACCAATTGTATCACGCGCGCCAAAGCAAAACCGCCCGCCTCAACCAAAGAACGGCTGAGTCGGGCGGAGTGTTGAAAAATCGAATTGTGAAATACGACGTTGGTCCTGGAGGCCAAGCGCGCCGCTAAAAGAAGTGCCTGATTGCGAAAGCCCCGAAAGGGCGCCGCTCGCGAAGCGGCATTTTTATCGCGACAGGCGGAAGAGTGCGGCGGCCGCCTCAAAGTTTCCGACCCGGTGGATCAAGCATTCGCCCCTCCTGTCTCACGCGTTAGTTCAAAACCTCAAATCCACGTGGAGGATGCATCCCACAACCGCAATTATCCGCGCCGCGGCCGCAAACGCAACTACTTTTTAGAACGATTTTACATGATGTAAAAAGATTCGTTCCAACAACCAACGCCTCGCAACGATTGGCGAAAGATTACTACCTGCTTAACCGCCGCGCCCACGCGGCGATCCTTCATCGTTCGCGATTCATAACTCCCGTTACTGTCCGTTCTGCTGCGCTTCCAAATCCGCTTTATACGCCTTCATCGCCGCCGCCTCGCGGCTTAGCTTGAACTCAGGTCCCGGCGGGAAATATTGAATGTCGTCCCCGATATACCACGGGCTCGGCAGCGTCTGGCCGTTATACAGGCCCTGGCAGCCGGTAGACGAGAGCGCGACGATTGCGAGGCCCAGTAAACAGGCCGTGTTGCGGAGCCAAACGGGCGATGTGGTCTTCATGGCGCGGTTCCTCGTGCAATCTTCTCGTGACCGGAGCACGCTAGCGGCCCTACAACCGTTGCTAGCGCTACAATCCGTGCAATCGTCACGCTCATTATCGACCCCACGGCCACGGAACTTTGGCGGCTTAACGATTTTTACCTAACTTTTTTAACCCGAATGTCCAACCGCCAAGTTTGGGCTATTGCAGTCGCGAATGGACACGATCCGAAATCCACCCCAGTACAAAAGTGATAGCACTACGCCAATCCAGGCAACTTGAATCAGGTTCATGAAAGAAAAGGCCAAACTAACTTCCATATTAAAACCAGGACCAGGTATTCGCAGCAGCAAAGTTCGCACTAGAAACAAAGCAGTTAGTTCAACTGCAGTGCTGAATACTGTCAAGAAAATCGCGCCGCCAACTGACCAAAACCAACTCCGCGCAAATAGCCACCACGTCATTGGCAACACCGCGACGACACTCCCGCCGACTGTAAATACACCGTAGATCCCTAACCATGTCCAATTAATCGAGACGCCATCGAAAGTACCACTCTGGCAGCGAGCTGCTCCAAACACAGCCGCCACCGCCGCCGTCAAAATCATCGCCTCGCGAACGCCAATCTGACGGTCTTGGCCAACGCCAGCCATTTCCTCGTTGTCCCCGCGAATTCTCAACTGAAACCAAGCCGCGATTGCCCAAATCGAAACAGTCACTAGCAGCCATTCAACCAATACCATCAAGCTGAAAGTTAACACGGGATGAATGTCGTGGAATCCAAAGCCCGTCGTTGGGTTCCACGAAAACGCTAACATAACCACAGTCAACCAAATCGATGATATCGATAGCCTTCTCGCCAGCGAAAATGGCCCTAGCGCACACCACCCCGCTGCAAGTGCCGTTTGGCCAAACAGCGTGCCATACATTGGCATCCCGAGAATGCCTAGCCAGTCGAAATCACCGAACGCGAGCAGCGCTAAGCCTAGAAAAACCAAGACGAATATTGCCGAAAGACAGTAGAATCGCTTTCCCCGTGCGCTCATTCGTGCGGCTCTGATCGCGTTTCGCCCCTTGTTCCTATCATAGAGCCAATGCCAAGGCGACACCGCCAACCTCCGCAAATCTCCTGGTGAACGACGAGTGTTATTCGGCCACACTTCGCGCGACCGTAGCGACGAAAACACTCGCCGCGCCGGCCGCTAAAAGGGCTCGGCAACATTCCTGAGCCGTCGCCCCCGTCGTCATCACGTCGTCCACGAGCAAGATGCGTTTCCCGGCGAGCTTCGCGAATCGCGACGCCCGAAATGCCCCCCGGACATTCCGCCGCCGCTCTTCGGTCTTAAGCGTGGCCTGTCGCTGCAGATATCGCCGGCAAACGAGCGCATTTTTCGCATACGAAATCCGCAGCTCTCTGGCGACCGCTCGAGCCACCGTCTCGGCCGAGTTGGTTCGTTGCCTGATTCGCTTGAACCAGTGCATCGGCACAGCCACAACCAGCTCCGGCTGCTCGGCAAGCGGCGAATCCGTCAGCCGCTCTGCCAATCGCTGACCCAGCGCAACCGAAAGCGGCTCATATTCGGCGTGCTTGGCCTTGAGAATGGCTTGTCGAAGGTGCGTGTCGTAGGGGCCGACTGCGCGGGCCGCTTGAAATAGCAACTTCCGTCCGCGGCAGTGGTAGCAATCGCCCCGCGCGATATCAACGACCGAGCATGAACTCGCACAGCGCACGCAGGCGGACTGCTCGCCCAACGTAAGTTGCTCGTTGCAGATCTGACAAAGCAATGGCGTTGGTGTCGGCGGCTCGATTTCGCTGCCGCAACAAACGCACCGCGGCGGATAGATCAAATCAACGACCGCCTCAGCGGACCACCGCAGCCAGCCAGCCGCCTCGTAGGGTGGGCTGTGCCCACCACCAGCCTGGCAGCGTGGGCCGTGCCCACCGCCTCCGCCCGCGCTTCCCAACACAGTTTCGTTGCCACTCGTCGCCACGCTAGCATCTCGTGCTTTCGTCTTGACCCTACTCCGCCAGCGATCCTATGGTACCGCCTGCCAGCCTCATCGCGGACGCAGCAAAAAACCTAGTGAAAAAATCTTCCGAATTCTTGCCCCATCTAACAAGAATTCGGTCCGGTTTTTCGCCCCAATTGCAATCTATCTATAGTAGGCCCCTTGCTCCGCAAGGGCCTGCGCACGCTCAACTTAAAATCTCGAACTGGAAACTCCACGCCTCACCAAATACTCACCAAAGCTCACCACCAAGCCCAATTCGCTCACCAACCCCTCACCACGAAGAATCGCCTTAAACCTCGTCCCGTTAATAACTTTCATCAACGCCATCCATCGTCCCTCCCCCCAAAACTACCAAAAATAATTTCTCGCTCACCACACCGCCTTCCTGTCCTCCAGTACTGTCTTTCCTCCCGAACCCCGAGTCCCGAGCCCCTTTCCCCCGCATGACCGTCATCGACCGCTATCTCGTTCAGGTCTATGCCAAAGTACTGCTCGTCTCCTTTGCGAGCCTGGTCGGCCTGTTCGTGGTCATCGACGGCGCCAACAACCTCGACGAGTTTTACAGTTACGGCAATCATCGCATCCTCGACGCGATGCAAGTCATGGCCGAATACTACGCCCCGCGCTCGTTGCAGTTTTTCGATCAAATCTCTGGCCTCCTCGCGATGCTGGCCGCGACGTTCGTCATCACCAGCATCGCCCGCACCAACGAGTTGACCGCCATCATGGCTGCCGGCATCGGCCCGGCGCGAATTATCCGCCCACTGCTTGCCGCCTCCATCGTCGTGGCGCTGCTCGCAGCCGCCAACCGTGAAGTCGGCTTGCCGAAGCTTCGTGATTCGCTGTCGAAAAATGCTCAGGACTGGCTCGGCGAAACTGGCCGCAAATGTACGCCCCGCTACGACATCAAGAGCGACATCCTCGTGTCCGCCCAAGCAACCGTTGCCAAAGACAAGCATCTCGATGGGCCGCTTTTTCGCTTGCCTCCCGAATTTTCAACCTGGGGCCGCCAAATCGCGGCTGACGCCGCCCATTATCTCCGCGCCGAGGGCGATCGCCCGGCCGGCTATCTCTTTCACGGCGTAAAACAACCGACGAATCTCGCTCAGCTCGCCACGGCACGTCTCAATGGCGACCCAGTGCTGTTTTCGCCGTCCGACACACAATGGCTCAAGCCCGACGAATGCTTTGTGGCCAGCATCGTCACGTTCGAGCAGCTTTCAATCGGCAGCGCCTGGCGGCAGAACCTCTCGTCTTGGGAACTCATGACCGGTCTTCGCGGCCAAACGATCGAGCCCGGCGCCGACGTCCGGTTGACGCTCCATTCTCGGTGCGTGCGGCCGCTGTTGGACCTCTCGATCGTCCTCCTGGGCATTCCCTTGGTATTGCGCCGCGAAACCCGTAACATTTTTATGGCGGCCACGATCGGCGTGCTGATCGTCGTGGCCCTGTGGATGGTCACGTTTGCCAGCGACGCCCTCGGCCGCAATTATTTGATCAGCGCGACGCTCGCCGCCTGGCTGCCGCTGCTCATATTCGGTCCCCTGGCCTACGTCGCCGCCCGGCCTTTGTGGGACTGAACGTGGGGCAGGCATCTTGCCTGCCGTTTAGACTTAACACTATGCCGGAATCCGCCAAACCCTGGGTCGATGGCCTCACCATCGGCCAGGTCCTCTCCGAAACCACCCGCCGCTTCGGCGACCGCGAAGCCCTGGTCTTCCCGCAACTCGGCCGCCGCTGGACCTGGCGGCAATTCGCCGACGATGTCGATGCCGCCGCCCGCGGCCTTCTAGCGATGGGAATCCGCACCGGCGAGCACGTCGCCCTCTGGGCCACGAACGTCCCGCAATGGGTGCTGCTCCAATTCGCCACCGCCCGCATCGGCGCCGTCTTAGTCAACATCAATCCCGCCTATCGGCCCTTCGAGCTGCAATATGTTCTCGGCCAAAGCGATTCCGTTGCCCTGTTTCTCGTCGATCAATTCAAGACCTCGAACTATTTCGCGATGCTCGCCGAGGTCTGCCCAGAAATCGCGACGGCGACCGCCGGCCACGTGAAAAGCGATCGCTACCCGCGGCTGCGGAATGTCGTCGCGATTCACGGTCAGCCGCCGAAGGGACTGTTGCTGTGGGACAAGATGGTTGAGCAAGGCCGAAGCGTGCCGGTTGCTGAACTCGACCGCATCGGCCAAACGCTGAACACTCAGCAGCCCATCAACATTCAATACACCTCCGGCACCACCGGCTTTCCCAAAGCCGCGATGCTCAGCCATCGCAATTTGCTGCTCAATGCCTATCACGTCGGCGGCTGCCAGCGCTTTTCGGAACACGACCGACTCTGCATCCCGGTGCCGTTTTATCACTGCTTTGGCTGCGTACTTGGCACGCTCGGCTGCGCCGTCTATGGCACAACGATGATCGTCCCCGCCGAATACTTTCAAGCGACACCGACGCTCGAAGCGATCGAGAAAGAACGGGCGACCGCCGTCTATGGCGTGCCGACAATGTACATCGCGCAGCTCCAGGACCCGTCGCTGCCCAGCCGCACCATCAACTCGTTACGCACAGGCATCATGTCCGGCGCCCCGTGCCCAATCGAGGTCATGCGACAAGTCATCGACAAGCTCGGCCCGCAAGAACTCACGATCGCCTACGGTCAGACCGAAGCGTCGCCGGTCATTACGCAAACGCGAACCGACGATCCGCTCGAGCTCCGCGTCGAAACCGTCGGCCGGCCATTACCCGATGTCGAAGTCAAAATCGTCGATCCCGGTACCGGCGAAGCGCTACCCGACAACCAGCAAGGCGAGCTCTGCACTCGTGGCCACGTCGTCATGCTCGGGTATTACAACAACCCCGAAGCCACCGCCGCCGCCATTGATCAAGACGGCTGGCTGCACACCGGCGACCTCGCCATGCGGCTGCCCAACGGTTATTACAAGATCACCGGTCGTCTCAAAGACATGGTCATCCGCGGCGGTGAGAACGTCTATCCGCGCGAGATCGAAGAGTTTTTGTTCACGCATCCGGCTGTCGAGCAAGCCGCGGTCTTCGGCGTGCCCGATCCAAAATATGGCGAGGAGCTAGGCGCCTGGATTAAGCTCAAGGCTGACCAAGATTGCACCGCCGACGACATCCGCTGCTTCTGCAAAGCAAATCTGGCCCACTACAAAGTGCCCAAATACATCAAATTCGTTGATGCCTTCCCGCAGACGGTGACGGGGAAGATTCAGAAGTTCAAAATGCGCGACGCGATGAAAGAAGAACTGGGATTGAGCGAACTGAAGACCGCGTGATTAGTTGGGGGCGGCTGTGTTTTGCGCAGCGTAACACGGCTCCGGCCAAGCTAACGCCGAATGACGCCCTGTCCGACCACCGAGGAATCATTGGCTGGCGGCGGCGCCGCCGGAGTCGGCACTTGTTCGGCACCGGCCGCCGGTATCGTCCACCACGGCATTGCACTGGGCATCGCGGCCGGCGCAGCAACTGCCTGCCGAGCGACCGCATGGGGTCTCGGCGGGCACGCAGCATGCGAATGATAGCCGTCGCTCCAGCCAATGCCTGTCCAGCGACAAATCGAATTCGGGTAGTTGGCGTTTGCCGCGCTAGCCGCCGTAAAAACCAGCACAGCCGCTACAAGCGATTGAAGTAGTCGGATCGTCATCGTCAGCATCCTTGCGAAACCCATCTTAACCCAGGGCGCAGCGCGAAATCGCAGCTAGTTCCCTATCGGCAGGTGGACGTATCGCGGTGAGTCGTGCGCGACGTTTACGGCGCTTTCGGCTGGCGTTTGAATTGCCAATTTTCGTCGAAGAAATCCGCATCATGAATCCGTCCCGGCGCGTTGGCATCCGGCGGCTGCGAAATATCAATAATCGCCCAATCCGGCAGCTTGGGATTTTGCTGCGAGTTCGTCCGATCATGAGCCTCGCGGAACGTGAGGCCGGAGTTGAGGACGATGTAGGCGGGATAAGTTTTGCGTGGAAACACGAGAGAAGGCACGTAGCGATCACCATCGAATTTCACGTCGCCGAAAGTCCATTCTCCAGCGGTGTATTTCACGGGCATCTGTTCCAGCAACTTGCCCATGACGCGGTTGCAATCCGGATCACCCCACAAAACGACATTGATCGGCCGCGGACGGGTCCTCGGCGGCGCTGGGTCGAGGTTGACCTTGTCAAAATCGACATCGTTGACGACCGGCGGCTCTCCCCGCATCAAGGCTCGCCACCGATCGCAAAAGTGGTCCAGCTCAAAGTCCACCCAGCGCTGGAATTTCGAATTTCTGGATTTGCCCGTCGGTGCCACGACGACGAAGGACGATCGAAACGCGTCATCAATCGGTCCCTGGACATGAGGCCGTTTCACTGGCCATGCACTCGATCGATTGATCTCTTGCCCGCTCAGCAATTTCCATTGATCGTTTTCCTTGCCGAAGGTAGCCAACCAGTGAACTCGGCCGTCCGGGCTCGCCGCCGGCGGCTTTGTCGCTCGACCTGGCTGCAGCGATTGGCCATCGATATTGAATCGCGCGTTTTGGTTGTCACCCGGAACCGCGACCGTGAATTGCGTGATATTCTTGGTCGTCGCATCGATTTTGTCCGGAGTAAGACGCGCGTCGATTCGCGAATCAATCCAATGCTCGTTTAAACGTTCCGCAATTAGCCATGAGTTGCCCGGATATCGGAGCGTGCGAGTCTGAAGATAGACCATTTCGGGCGTTTTGGCCGTTCCCGCCGCGACGATCGTATCCAGACGCTTGAGCAGCTCCTTCAGTGTCTCCGGCTCATACTTATGCTCGACGCCAGGGCCGATGAGGTGTGTGAGCGTGCGGCCTTCAGCCTTGAAGGCTTCTTCCATAATTACCGCCGCTTCCCGCTGCTTATCGAGCTCGCCACTGTAAGCAATTACGTTGGTGTTAAACAAATTGCGAACATAATCAGGCACGTCATACAGGCCCCACAGCTTTTGGACGTACCATTCGGGGTATCGCTCGGGTGTCAGCTTCTGATACTTGGCCACATCGACAAATCCAGCGCCAGGCGAGACCGCGACCCAACGATTGGTATAGTGAGCCCCGATATGCCAGGCACCCGCACCGCCCATCGAGAAGCCAATAAGAACAACGCGGTCGGAGTCAATCTTATACCGCTGTTTGACCGACTCGACGACTTCCAGAACGTCGATTTCGCCGGCGTGCTTCCAGCCGACGCAGTGCCGGCCGAAGGGATGGACGACAATGGCATTGGGCGGCGTGATTTGGCCCGGTTTGGTGGCGCGGTCTTGGAGAAAATGCAGATCGGTGTTCTTGTCGCCGCGACCGTGCAGCCAGACATAGAGCGGACACGGCTTCGTGAAATCATGGTCCTTGGGAATGACCAGACCGTACGGCTGGGCGGAGTTGTCGATGGACGAGTAATATCCGGCGACCTGCGTTCCAGTTCCGGTTCGCCAGGGCAATTCGTTGTTGGCGAGCGAATCGAGCCTTTTGTTAGCCTCGGCGAGGGCCCAGTCGGCCTTGGCAAAGTCTTTTTCAACGTAAAACTCGCGGTGAACGAGGGCCAGATCGACGGCCTTCGTAAAGACTTCCACGTCGGGCTTTTGGTCGTCGCCGATCGCTTCCAAACGCTTCTTTGTCGCTTCTAGCCGCTTTTCCAGCCGGCTGCGAACTTCAGCCGGGATTTCAAGGCCTTCCGGCGGCAGAACACGCGGAATTGGGAGTATCGGATCCGCGGCCCGAGTAATTAGGCCCGACGACGAAAGAACGACCAGGATGGCCAAAATGCGGCTTAGCATGGCAGCGTGCTTTGGAGAAGGTTTGTAATGGTCTCGCTTGACTGCGGCGAAAGAGGCGCTTCAGTGGCCGCAAACGCGGAATATCCTAACCGCGCGGAATGCCTGGTTCCACACGCGGGCTTAGATTGATTGCTACTCACGGCATAAACAAATCCAAATCCCCCTCAAAGTCCTGGCACCGGCCGCATAATCAGCATGTCAGGCGGCTCACATTTTTTTCGCCGCGACTTGCCATTTGCGAACGGCGCGGCAAATAGGGCGCAGCCGTACGTAGCGCTCGTTCTGCGGCCCAGTTGTACCGTGTGTTCCGCGCTTAGCGGCGCGGCGCCGGGCGCATAGCGCACGAGCGGCAAAAGTCGAAAGTCCGGCCGAAGGGGCAAAAGCGCGGATGCTGATTGAGGCGCGCACGAGCTAGCGAATTCTGCTGTCGCCCCCGCAATTGGCAGCGGGCGGTGCATAAGAGCGGACGATTCCTGATTCTGACACGCGGACGGAGCGCCACGGAGTGAGCGCTCGCGTAGCCATAAGCAGCCTGATTGTCAGTATCTGGCAACCTGGCCGCTTGCCTACGCGGAGCGATTATTTCAGCGTGTGGCGTCGCACTGAGGCGACGCTGTGGAACGGACGCCATCGAAGGGGACATGAGGTCCCCGCCCTCGGGCGGGGCCGCGGTTTTATCGCGGCTTTGCATTTTCCCCATAGACAACACCATCCTCGGCGCGCCCGACGGACGACGCGCCGCGAGATCGATGGATCGATGAGCGTAAGGAGTATGCGATGAAGTTCAATTGCGCACGATGCGCGAGCCTGGCGATCATGCTGGCTGCGTTAACCACCCCGGGCTGGTGCCAGGACACCGGCCTGCCAAGTCTTTTTCCACTGCCGCCGATGCCGCCGATCGGCAACGGCTATCCCATTTCGCAAGTGGCCGCTAACGATGCGGTCTGGGGTCCGAACGAACTGTCGCCGGTGCAAACTGGCCCAATTCAAACCCCGGTTCAAGGTCCTCTTAAAGGATCCATGCAGGGACCCGAAGTAATTCCGTCGCCGATGCAAGGCTCCGTTCAAATCCCCAATCAATCTCTGACGGCGCCAGACTATGCCGGCGCGATGAAGGGCGATTATGGCGGATATAGCTCGGTCGGCAGCCCCTGCGGCGGATCGACCTGCTGCCACAATCACTACGTCTATGCCAACGCTCTGGCCATGACGCGAGTTCAGGGGTGCGGCACGGCCATCAGCGTCGATGATGTCACCGGCGCGGAGCGGCTTTGCACTTCTTGCGCAGGGCGCAACGTGTTTGCCGGCGGCTTTGAAATCGGCACCGGCTGGTGCTTCGGTGGCGGCTCCTGCTGCGGCAGCGCCTGCGGAAGCTGCTGCAATTGCAACGCGATCGAGCTCGTGTACTGGGGCATTTTCCCAGCTACGAAGTGCATCAACTCGATTGATGACATGAACTCGACGATTAACTTCGGCGACCTCAACTACAATGGCGGCAGCGCCAATGTGCCTTTCAATAGCGCCGAGTTCCAGCAAGTCTGCCGGCACTACAACTTTAACAGCGTGGAAGCGAACCTGGTCGGCAACTGCGGCTGCGGTCCGTTCGGCTGCGGCATGTGCGGCTGCTGCTGCGGTGGTTCCGGCCAGCGAATTGGCTTCGGCTATGTCGCCGGCTTCCGTTACATGAACTTCTCGGACTACCTGTTGTATTCGTCGAGCCTCAACGGCTTCTCGATGACCGGCACGGATCCGAATGAAATCAACTATGCGGTCGCCACCAACAACAACCTGTTCGGCTTCCAGCTTGGCGGTGGGTTGAGCTATTGCGTGTGCAACCGGCTGACGGCCTTTGCCATCAGCAAGTTCGGTGTGTACGACAATCACATCACGGCGCTGCAAAAGATCTATGGCCCGGCGGGCACGGCCACCATTGCCAACGGCCCGTTTGCTGGCCAGCCGTTCGATGTCCACAGCACGGGTTTTGACGCGATCGCTTTGGCCGGTCAGTTCGACCTGGGCGGTCGCGTGATGATCACCAACAACTGGACCGCCAACTTCGGCTATCGCGTGCTCGGCTTGTCCGGCGTCGCGACGACCGATAACAACATCAAGCAGCAGAACTTCCACGACGTAGATGGTATCGCGACTGTACAGCGCTGCGGCAGCTTTATGCTGCACGGTTTGTTTGCCGGCGCCACCTATTGCTTCTAGTGAATGAGGAAGTGCGAGTATTCCCGCCTGCCCGGGACGGGACTTGCTGAGACGACTGTCGCAAAAGAGCGTGATATGACACCCCTTGCCAGACAATCCTGACTTCAAAAGCACGCAATTGAGCGCGATCGTCCGTCGCTTGCCCCTGGTCGGCCATCCTGAACCGACCAGGGGCTTTTTATTTCTTGATGCTCTCTCCACAATGCCTCTCGTCGTCTGATTTCCGATTTCTGAGTCCTGAATCTGACCTCTCATCTCATGTCCTACATCCTCTCGCTTGACCAAGGCACGACCAGCAGCCGATCGATTCTGTTTGGCCGCGACGGCCGGGCGATCGCGACGGCGCAACAAGAGTTCCCGCAGATTTTGCCCTCGCCGGGACATGTGGAGCATGATCCGGAAGCGATCTGGCAATCGCAGCTTTCGACGGCGAAGCGCGTTTTCGACGAAGCGAAGATCACGGCCAAGGATGTTGCTGCGATTGGCATTGCAAATCAACGGGAGACGACGGTGTTGTGGGAGAAAGCGACTGGCAAGCCCGTTGCGAATGCAATTGTTTGGCAAAGCCGGATTAGCGCCCCAATTTGCGAGCGGCTGAAGGCGGCGGGCCATGAGGCGCTGTTTCGCGAGCGAACGGGGTTGTTGCTCGATCCGTATTTTTCGGGGACGAAGATCGCGCACCTGCTGGAAAACACGGCGGGACTGAAACAGCGCGCGGAGCGGGGCGAGATTCTGTTCGGGACGGTTGATTCGTTTCTCATCTGGCGGCTGACGGGCGGGAAGCGGCATGTGACGGATGTCAGTAATGCCAGCCGCACGCTCCTTTTGAATATTCAGACGCTGCAGTGGGATGATGAGCTGCTGAAGATTTTGGGTGTGCCGCGGGCGATGCTGCCGGAGGTGCGGCCATCGAGCGATGTGTACGGTGAAACGGACGAGTCGCTGTTCGGTGCGAAAATTCCAATCGCGGGTGATGCGGGCGATCAACAAGCGGCGACTTTTGGCCAGGCTTGCTTTGAGCCGGGAAGCGCGAAGAACACCTATGGCACCGGTTGCTTCATGTTGCTGAACATTGGCGATAAGCCGCGGGCTAGTCAGCACAAGTTGCTGACGACGGTGGGTTGGCAGGTCGGTGGCAAGACGACGTATTGCCTGGAAGGGGCGGTATTCATTGCTGGGGCGGTTGTGCAATGGCTGCGGGATGGCTTGGGCGTGATCAAAGCGTCGGTCGATGTGGAAAAACTTGCCAGTAGCGTGCCGACATCGGATGGCGTGGTTGTGGTGCCGGCGTTTGTCGGTCTGGGTGCGCCGCATTGGGATCCATACGCCCGCGGCGCGATTTTTGGCCTGACCCGCGGCACGACGGCGGCTCATATCGCTCGTGCGGCTGTGGAAGCGATGGCGTTTCAATCGAAGGACCTGCTCGAAGCGATGCGGGCGGATGCCGGGTTGCCGCTGGCGATGCTCAAGGTTGATGGTGGAGCGTCGGTCAACAATGGCCTGATGCAATTTCAGGCGGATATTCTCAATGCGACGGTTCGCCGGCCGGTTGTGGCAGAGACAACGGCTCTGGGAGCGGCCTATCTGGCTGGTCTTGCTGTCGGCTATTGGCATGACCTAACCGATATCAGTCGGAATTGGGCGCTGGATCGGGAGTTCAAGCCGCAAATGCCGGCGGACCAACGGGACGAGCGTTATGCGCAGTGGCAGGAGGCGGTGAAACGCACGCTGGGCTGGGCCAGGTAGCTTTTTGTCGTTGGAATTACTCCTCGGCTTTGCCTTTGGCTTTGGCCTTCTTGGCTTTGGCGGCGGCTTTGGTGGTTTCAAGTTTTTTGCCTAGTTCGGCGAGGGGACCGGCTGCTTGTTGGGCAAGCCAGGTTTCGTAGCCTTTGCCGCGGCCGGCTGTGTATTGATAGGTGTCGAAAACTTCGTCGCCTTTGCCCAGGGCGCGGGGGTCGCCTTCTTCCTTAAGCGTGCTCATGAGCTTGTAGCGGAGCTGTTCCTGAATGTCTTTAAAGGCGAGGTCGTTGGCGAGGTTGCGGACGCACTCGGGATCGTCGGTGATGCGATAGAGCTCGTCGGCCTGGCGCTTGCCAAAGGCGAGATCGTAGAAGTAGCCGCCGAGGAGCTTGACGACTTCTTTGGTGGGGCCTGGGTCGCAGTTGCCGAAATCGGTTTCGGGATTGCCGGCGGGCCAGCGCTCGGGATGGAAATTGTGAATGTAGAGAAAGTCTTTGGTGCGGATGGCGCGGACGGGATAGCCTTGGTCGTTCGGGCGGCCGAGGTCGTGCCGCTCTTTGCCGGCAAGGGTGAAGTCGCGGTTTTCGATGAAGCCGGAGTGGGGCGAGCGAAGGATGGCGGCGAGACTTTTTCCGGTCATTTGCTCATGCGGCTTCTGGCCGGAGAGTTCCATATAGGTGGGGGCGAGATCGCGGACGTTGACGAAGTCTTCGACGACACGGCCGGGTTTGATGCCGTCGCCCCAGCGCATGGCGAGCGGGAGGTGGAAGCCGTCTTCGTGAATCTGGCCCTTCACGAATGGGAATGGCATGCCGTGGTCGGAGGTGACGACGACGAGCGTGTGATCGAGCTCGCCGGCTGATTCGAGCACCTTGAGGGCTTTGCCGATTTGCTGATCGCCCCATTCGACTTCGATTGCGTAGTCGGCGAGGTCGCGGCGGACGATGTCGGTGTCAGGGAGGAAGGCAGGGACTTTGATTTCGTCGAGCTTTTTGCCGAGACGAACGCCGGAGTTGTATTCGTATTGCCGGTGCGGCTCATGGAAGCCCATCCAGAAGCAGAAGGGCTTGTCCTTCGGCCGGGCTTGCAAAAATTCGCCGAAATTGCCGGCGTAGTCTTCGGCACTGATGCCGGAGGCGGGGACGGCTTGATTGAGCTTGTCGAAGCTGGGTCCGGCTGGATTGCGGGTGCGCTTGGCTTGGGTTTTGAAATCGCCGGGACCCCAGCCTTTGCCGGTGAGGCCGACGAAGTAGCCGGATTTTTCCAAAAGGTCGGGATAGACCTCGAAGCCGGCGGGGAAGAGGCCGTTGTGCGAGACGGCCTCGCGGAGCTGCCAGGTGTTGCGGCCGGTGAGGATGCTGGCGCGGCAGGGGCTGCACTTGGGATTGGAGGTGAAGGCGTTTTTGAAGAGGACGCCCTCGCGGGCGATACGGTCGAAGTTGGGCGTCTTCACCCAGTTGCAGCCGTAAGCGCCGGCGTGGGTGCTGCCGTTCCAGTCGTCGAAGATGATGAAGAGAACGTTGGGGCGCTGGGGCTGCTGGGCAGCGGCAGGGCGCGAAAGAACGGCGAGGAGAACGAACAGAGTGGAGAGAAGTCGAGTTGACATGGGAACGCTGCAATGGTGGATTTTTGAAATCAACGAAGCCCACATCTTAATAGAGGATGGGCTGCAAAGTAGCTGCGGCGGCGGATTTTTGCGTCTGCTGGGTCTGCAGGCGGGTGATGAAGCAGAATTCGGTTGCTAACGCTGCGAATGCTGAGCAGTACACCCTCAAGAGCAACCCTCTCCCAGAGGCAGAGGGAGTTATTCAATGGGCTGCCGGGTGGTTGAAAGGGACTCATTCGCGGCAGCCTGGTTCTGAGCGGCGGTAGGAACGGGCAGTGGTGGGTCGTTGGGCTGAGTGACAGGCAGGTTGGGGCCGAGGCGGAGGATGAAGTTGGCGCGGGATTGGCGGATGCCGGCGAGTGATTCGTTGAGGCGCTCGAGGCGATCGGTTTCTTGGGGATCGATTTGGCCGATGTAGGTGAGCAGGTTCCGCTCAAGGATTTCGAGGCCTTTCAAGGTGTCCCTGGCGTTTTCGGGTTGGAGGAGTAAGTCGGTTTCGGGAGAAGGAGTTACGTCGCTGCGCGGGGAGGCTTGAGGGGAGGGGCTTGAGGCCGAAGGGTTGGAAGGTGAGCAGGCCGCTTCCGGGGGGAAGGATGAATTAGGAATGCTGAATGTTGAAGGGGAGGGTGAGGGCGAGGGGGAGAGAGGGAGGTGGCGGAAGAGGCGGCGGAAGCGCCAGGTGCTGTCGGGTTGGGGACCGATTCGTCCTCGCTTACGCGTCGGGTTAGTGTTTCGGGGGAGTCGTCGGAGAACTCATTCTCGGCAGGCTGGAAGCCTGCACCACTGTTGGCGGCGAGGGAGTCGAGGGTGTGGGAGTGGGCGCCGAGACGGGCGAGGGCTTGGATGGCGCGGGTTTGTTGGCGGAGATATTTGGGATCGCCGCTGCCGTCAAAGTAGTTTTGGAGCTGCTGGATTTGATGCCTGAGCTGAGCAGCCGCGAGGTGGATGGCGAAGCGTTTTTCTTTCTCGATGTCTTGCTCCGACTTCACGGGCAGCATTTCGGTGAGCCAGTCGGAGACGTGGGCGATGATTTGGCGGACGCGGGTTTGGGAGATTTCGAATTTTTCGGCGAGGCGGCGGGTGGAGAAGAATTCGACGAGGGCGAGGCGGTGGATTTCGAAATCGCGGGGAGAAGGGGGAAGAGAGGCGAGGGGGAGAGAGGGAGAGTGGGGGAGGGGGAGAGCGGACATGGGAAACTCCTGGGAAAAAGAACCAAGAACCGAAGAATCGAAGAACCAAAAGTTGGTGTTCTTGGTGAGGAGTGTACGAAGGGGTGTGGACTAGTCTGGTCCTTTTCAGTCAAGCGGAAAAAAGATTTTTCGAAATAGTTGGGGGAAGTTTGCCAATGACAGAAAGATGGGGGACAGAAAAATACAGGAAATACGGCCGAGGATGTGGCCATGGATGCGCGTATTTACGCCGCAGTATCGGCACGGATTTTCACGGATAAGACAGGGAAATTTCGACAAAAAAGCTGGCCGCGAAAACACGCTTTTACCGGTGCGTATTGCGGAGAGGCGCGGAGAGATTCAGATTCAGGACTTCACGCGGAGGCGCGGGGGAAGATGGGGAGATTAGCCGCGGATGGACGTAGCGAGGCTTACTGGCCGGGACCCAACGGAACTAACCGCGGATGATGCGAATGTCGGGGTTTTTTGTGATGTATGTGGCGGCAGGAGGGAAATAAGCGGTCGAATGGAGCCAGCGGGCGGCAAAAGCTGGCTGAGAATACAAGATTTTGCAGGTTTGCAGGGCGGAGGACGGCCTGGCCCGAAGAAGCGCGTTGCCTGTTACGAGTCAAGCTTGAAAAACGGGTTTGGGACAAGCGCGACACCACTCGAGTTGTATCGGGCGAGCAGTTCCATGCCATCCCAGTTCGCCGGCATGTGACGAGCGGTAAGGCCACTTGCCTCTGCGCTTGTCACGCTTGCAATGATCCAATAGCGGCGTAGTACATCCTCGATGAATTCAACGGTCAAGTTATTTGCTTTAGCACGTGTCTCGCAGGGCTTTTGAATGTAAATGTCTTTCGGAACCACGTGCTCAAAGACCAAGTTTTCGGATTTGCCTGCTTCGACCAAAGCGAGCGCGTCTTTCGATATGAGTTGCGTGCAGTGATGTTTCTTGGTTCCTCGGAGAATGGCCTTTAGAAATACGTTCGATAAAAACTTGTTAAGTCCTTCGCCAAGACCAATCACAAGATCAGAATTGTTCCAATCGATCGCACTAAGAAGGGCAAAATACGCTTCCGCCATGCGGTGATGATAGGTCAGCACATTTGGTTCGTTTTCGGGTCGTCTTATCTCCAAATATGCTTCCGGTTCGGACTCGATAAATCGTTCCGCGCGCTTGGCCAACATTTTTTCCGCGGCTACTTGGACGTTTGGGCTTGAGGCTAGTTCTGGATAGATCGCCACCATGCGCAAGGCGTCATTGTGCGAGTATCCCGCTGTCTCAAGTAGAGCGAGCAGTTCTTCCATTCCATACGGTCCCGGATCTAGTGCAGGCACTCCGACCGACTTTAACTAGCCAGCGGCGCGGTTCTTCGCCAAGGGGCGCTTGGAGGTTGATTGCCTTGGCCGTTCATCGAAGTCGTCTTGAATCTGGACGATCTCTTGATATTCGGGCGTTTGCACGAACGCCTCCCGCTGCGGTCGCGTCGGAAATAACTTGCCGAATTGTCCGCCGATGCCGAAAAAGGCGTTATGCAGATCGGTCCCGCTTTCCGCGCGGCTCGCTGCGCGGCGCACGAATTCCAGTGCTCGCCGGGCTTTGCTCTTAGCCATTAGGTCCTCACTTAGTGCCTCGCGGGCGGAATCTCAATAATTTGCACGCCATCGTAATCACGAACTTCAAAGTACATCGCACGTTGCTTGAGCGTTTGACCAATGCGAACTACTGCCGCGCGGGCCTCGTCGAGCATGACCCTGTCGCAAACCACAGAAACGCGCATGCACTTATCATGATAATGAACCGAGTCCGCCGGATCGACCCATTGCCCTTTTGTGATTCCCTCGTCGGAGCATCCTTTGAATTCTATTGCCAAATCGTGTACGAATCGACGCAATTGGCGATTGGGAACCGGCTTTCCATCGTTAAAGCGAACGGGGATAAGCGTGGTGAATTTCATGGTGCCATTTCGCCGGATAACACAAATTATACTCCACTATCAAAGCGACGCTGAAACGATCTCGCCTGGCTGATTTTCGCCTGTCCGCATCGGCTTGAGCCGGATGAGCCATTGGTCGGTGAGGGGGCCGATGTGCCAGAGGCCGAAGAGGAGGCCTTCGCCGTCGTAGGAGCCGGTATAAGCGACAGTCCAGAGGCCGAGGTAGTGCTTGGTCATTTCGACGCGGCCGGAGGGATCGAGCGTGCCACGGAAGGTGAAGGGGCCGATGAGGTCGGCACCGGAGCCGGTGATTTGGCCGGCGGAGAATTCGAGGTATAGATCGCGCATCGGCTGGCGGCCGTGGCCGGATTGTTGCCACCAGCCGTCGCAGGGGGTGCCTCTTGACTGATTAGGCATTTCAGTCCTCGTCCGAGCAGAACAATCACACAGAGACACAGAGAAGACACGAGATAGGAGAGATCTGTGTCTTTGTGCTCCTGCGCGATGATCGTACCGTATTCGCTGCTCAGGTCGCTCGGGGCCTTGAGCGGCCTATATTGTCACGGAACGCCACAGAGGGCGTTCCCTACAGTCGGGCTCATCACGCGGAGCGTGATGGCTACGAGGGGCTCATCACGCGGAGCGTGATGGCTACTGTGGCTTCGCTTTGAGGCCGTCTTCTTCGAGCTTGCGGAAGGCGTCGATGCCGAAGCCTTCGTCCTTGGCGGTGGCGACTTCTTTGACGATGTCGCTGCGGGTGAGGTGGATTTTCTTGAAGACGTCGTCCGAGACGACGTAGTACCAATTGGCGAAGCGGGCGTTGAGCTCGGCGACACGGACCTCGGCCTTTTTCTTTTGATCGCGATAGGCGTCCAGCTTCCGTTGGTTCTCCTTCTTGACCCGCTCCCGCTCGGCTTGCTGCGGATCGACGATGGCGGCTTTGTCCTCTTCCTTCTTGTCCGCCGCAGGCTCGGCAGGAGCCTCGCCCTCCCGTTTGGTGTCGCCATCGCGTTTGGTGTCGCCATCGCGTTTCTTCTCGCCGTCCGCGGTGGCGGGTTCGGGGCCGGCCGGCTCGGGATCGAGCTGGGGCGGAGTCAACACCGAAGTGGCTAGTTGCGACGTGACGAACAGGAAGCGATTGACTTTCACGTCGTCATCGGGCGATTTATCGCCGCCAGACTTTTTCGCCGTCGCGGCTTGCGGCTTGATCTCGCCGAACCGCAAGACATATTCGACGCCGTCCTTCGTATCGACGATCACCTCGCCGTTGGCGCCGAGAATGTCGAGCTTGCCGTCGGCGGTGTTGGTGAGGTAGAAGCCGAGCCGCCGCAGCTCCAATGCTTGTTCATTGGTCAGTTTATCGCTGTTGATTCGCAGATTGTTGTCCAGCCCCTCGGGCTTTCGCTGCACATCGACGATCTTGAGATCGCCCAGAGCATTGCGCAGCTCGTCGAGCTTGATCTTGTTCAGCTCTTCCATCGCCTGAAGCTGCTGCGGCACGCGATCTCGGCCGCGAAACACGACCATGTCGTCCAAGGTCCATTCGTTTTTGTCGCCGGTCTTGTACGACAGAACGGCTTCCATCCGCTGCTCCAGGCGGGGGCCGCTTTGCGTCGGCAGCACCAGATAATCCTTGAGCGTGACGCGGTTGACATCGAACGTGCTCAGCTTGAGCAGGTCTTTTTCGATCCACTTTTCGAACTCGGTTGGCAGCTTCGACATGTCGATCGAAGTGACATAGACCTGGTCCTGGCTTTGCTTGCGGACGAATCGCTGATTGGGCGCGTTGGCGACCTCCTTGCCGACGATCATCCGCAACAGGTCGTTGCCCTTGCTGTCTTGCATCGCGAGCAGCGTGCCGACCCCCTTGGAGCCCTTTTCCGCCTTGTCGGGATCGATCAGGCCGTACAGCTCGTGCTCGGAATTATCCTTGGTCGGCACGACGCCGATGATTTTCAGATCGGCGAAGGTTTTGGCGACCGCTTTGAGCTGCGACTCGGCGTCAGCCGGGTAATTGCCGTGCGAAGGGAGCGTCCAAATGCCGCTGGCCTGCTGGGTGACGATGAACGGGATCGGCTTGGAAAGCGATTCGTCGAATTGCTTGATTTCCAGGGTGCTGGCCATCAGCGGGTCTTTAAAGTCAGGAAACAGCGGCTGGCCCACGTCGGCCTCAAGGGAGCTGATACTCTTGGTGTCCAATCGCGGTTTGGTGGCATAAGCGCCGAGCGCCACAACCGCGCCGACGGCAACGAAAATCAAAGTGCGGATGGATTCGTTCATGGTTCGGAAGTCAGACGTCAGAGGTCAGCGATCAGAAATCAGGGGAGGCGGTGGTTTCGCTGGCCTCTGACTTCTGTGGTTCTGGTGGGCACAGCCCACCCTACATTTTCATCCTCGTTCTCGACACGCCTTCGCGTTCGCGGATGCGGCGGCGGGCCCAGACAACGAGTCCGACCAGCAGCGGCAGAATCGGCGGGAAGATGGTCGCCTTCAGCTTGTACTCGTTTTGGATTTGCTGAACCTGCCGGTCGCGCTCGCGCGTGATTCCGGCCAACTGCTGCTCCAGCGCTCGCTTCAGGCGGGCCTTTTCGACCTCGGCCGCTTGCTCGGCGGTCTCTTGCTTCATCACGAACTGCATCGCAGCCGCCCGCAGCTTGCCGCGGTCGAACTCTTCGCCCAGGCGCTCCTTGCTTTGCAGCTCTTCGAGCCGTTTTTTGAATTCGGCCACGTCCTTATCGCGGTCGTCATCGGCCTTTTTCACGGCGCGTTCGAATTCGGCCTCTTTGTTTTTGATCGTTTCGCTTTGCTTTTCGCGAGCGTCCGACGCTTGATACTCGACCATCCGCAGCGTGCTGTGCTTCGGCTTGCGTTTGCGGATTTCCAGGAACCGATCCTCGCCGCCAACCGCGTCGATCAGGTTGCAGACGAAGGGAACATTGTCGAAGCGAAATGTCGTAATCGCCGTGTTCGGCTCGTTTCTCTGTTGCATAAAGAAGCTGCTGAGGAGATCGATATCGGCAACGTAGATCACGTTGATGCCGCCCTTCTTTTCCTCGGCTGCGCCGCCGGCGGCGGTGTTTTTGATTTCGGCCGACTTCTTTTCTTCGCCATCCGCGCCGCCGGCGCCTTGCGCGGGCTCGCCGCGAATCCAGGCGGCGAGGATGTAGCCACGGGCGCTGGGCTTTCCGCGATCGCGGCTCAGTTGGCGAGGATCCACGCGGTCGGCTTGTAGCTTATCGAGATCGATGGTGCCGGAGAGGCGATCAGCCGTGCGGACCAGCTCCGTCACCTTCGTTTTGGCGCCCATTTGCGGGGTAATTCCGGCGGGATAGGGAAACAACACCTCTTCGAAATGGGCGACGGCCGGAACCTCCGGATTAAAGGCATTCGTGGCACCTTTCATGTCATCGCGAATGAATACCAACTCGGCAGGAATTTCCTGCTGGAATTTGGGGTAGGGATTGTAGTCCTGCCAGATCACTTCACCCTTGGTTGGCCGCCGCTCCCCCTCGTCGCCCACCGGTTGAATACCCAGCGAGTTCCACAGCGCACGAATATCTCCCTTGGGCTGCGGTCCGCCGCCCATTCCGAACATGCCCCCCTGGGGCGGCTTCTCTTGCGTGGTGCCAACGACCGGCATCACCACCGGCGAGGGATCTTCGAAAATGACAGAAGCCTGGCCTTTGGTTACCACGTCCACGACGTTGTGAAGCTGCGGCGGACCGAGCGACGACGGCTGGACGATCAAGAGCACATCGTAGCGGCCGACTTCGATCGGGTTCGTCGGATCGACCTCTTCGACTTTGTATTGCCGCTCCAGGTCTTCGAGAATGAGCTGCTTGGGAATCGGGCGCGGCTGCATGCCGGCCATGCTGAAGCCGCCCATCATCTCGGCGTCGGTCTTCACCACGCCCAGCTTCTTCCGCTGATCGCCGGCTACTGTGACGATCGAGCGGACCAGCTCATATTCGACGGGCATTCCCAGCTTGAACGACGGCAGCACGACTTTTTCCAGTCCGCAGGTGAACGCCACGCCCATGATAAATTCTTCGGTTTTCAGGGCACCGCGACTCTGCGACTGCATGCGTTGCCGTTGAATGCCGAAGCGCTGCTCGGCTTGCACGGCTTGCTCGCTAAACAGCTCCAGGTTGTCGTGCAAATTGACGGTGATTTTTCCGCGCGATTGAACGCCGAGCTCCTTGAGCATCGAAACCAGACTGTACCGCGTCTTGACATATTCCTCGGGCAAATTGATCGAGATATAGGCATCGACATTGACCGGCCGCTTTTGCTTGGCGGCGATCTCGCGGAGCAGTTTCTTGGTGTCGGTCGACAGCGAGCTGACCTGCCCGCGAGTCATGTCATAGCGGGCATCGAATCGCTTCAGCAGCATATTGGCGCAGACGAGCAAAACGACGAGCGTCACGGTTCGCACGGCGAAATGGGCAGCCATCGAGCCGGTATGCGGCGGATTGGCCATGGCACCGGCCGACCAATACAGGCCCAGACCGGCGATGGTGCCGAAGATGCCGATGAGCAGCGCGACCATGCCTTTTTCAGCAACGAGAATCGGCGCGAGGGCGAGCGCGATGAGCGACGGGATGGCGATGACGAGGCCGGCGAGCGCCTGGGCCTTTCGCGCGACTGGAATCGGACTCGCGTCGTGCCGCAGCCAATGCCGCTTGCCGATCAGCACCATGCTGAGATAAATCCCGAGCACGATGAGCAGCACGAAAAAAGCGATCGACGAAATGCTGATTACGCCGCGGCCGAAATCGTCGAATTGAGCCGCAAAGCTCCACTGCGAAATCTGCCGGGCGGTGACGCTCGCCGGTATCAGCACATCGGCGTAATACGTCATCACAGGGATCGCGTTGAAGAGCACGCCGAGGATGAAGCTGACCGTCAGGTTCGGCGTCAGAAATGAGGCCACCATGCCGATGGCCAGCATTGACAGACCCATCAGCCAATAGCCGAAATAGGTGACGAAAAAGAGGCCCGCGTCGATATCGACCGAGTGCCCGTTGGGCTCTGTGGCGACGAGGACCAGCAGCCAATAGTTCCAAATCTCGGAAAACAGCAAAGAGACGGTGAAAATCGCGCCAGCCGCGAGATATTTACCGATGACGATGTCGAAATCGGCTGCTGGCAGGGTGAGCAGCAATTCGTCGGTGCCTTGGCGGCGCTCGTCCGCCCAGAGGCTCATGGTGATTGCGGGCACAAAGACCAGCAAAACCAGCGGCATGTATTTGTTGAGCTGATCAAGGTTGGCCAGGTTGGCGACGAAGAACTCATGCGGCCAAAATGCGGCTGCGGAGGTGAGGAAGACGAACAGACACAAGAAGACGTAGCCCGTCGGGTTCGCAAAATAACCGACGAAGTTGCGCTTCAACACGGCGAACGCGGCCCGCTTGTATTGGGCCAGCGGCGTCAAAACGAGCGCCAGAATAACGACGAAGATGGCGTCGATCGCCACCAGCTTCAGCATCTCAATGAAATTAGCTGCCATATCAGTTAACGATCTTCAAATATCAATGTGGGGTGGGCTATGCCCACCATTCGTGTAGAGCAGACAAAGTCGGTGGGCACAGCCCACCCTACGGTTATGCCGCTACGGTGGCTGCTGTCAGCACGTGAAATGCTTTGTCGAGGGAGCCGTGGCGTTCGATCAGGCCTTTGGCTGCGCCGTCGTAAACGAGCGAGCCTTCGTTGATCATGATGACGCGCTGCGCCATTGCTTCGACTTCCTGCAAAATGTGCGTCGAGAGGAGAATTGTTTTCTCCTCCGCAATCCGCATCAGCGTTTTGCGGACTTCGACGATTTGGTTCGGGTCGAGGCCGGCGGTCGGCTCATCCATGATCAGGACGTCCGGCTCGTGCAGCAGAGCGTGAGCCATGCCGACGCGCTGGCGAAAGCCCTTGGAGAGCTTGCCGATCGGTTTGTGAATCACGCTGCCGAGGGCACAGAGGTCGATCACCGCGCCGATGCGGCGCTTTTTGTAGGAGGGGTCCATGCCGCGGGCGTCGGCGAAAAACTCCAGCAACGAAAACGGCGTCTCGTCGGGATAGAGCGGGCCATTTTCCGGCAGATAGCCGAGGTGGCCCGAACCGGCGAGGCGGTCGGTGGACATGTCGTGGCCGGCGATGCGGGAGGTGCCGAGCGACGGGGCCAGATAGCCGGTGAGCATCTTCATGGTCGTGCTCTTGCCGGCACCGTTGGGGCCGAGGAACGCAACCAGCTCGCCCTTGCGGATGGTGAAGGTCACATCGCGGGCGGCAGCGAACACGCCGTAGAACTTGGAGAGGCCGACAGCCTCGATCATGGGCGGCCCGCTGGCCGTTTTATGGCTCGCGGCGTCGCCCGGTTTGGCCTGGGTCATGGTTGGAAACGGGCTATGGGCAGCAGATGGTTGGCGGCGTAACTGCAATGAATATAACGATTTCGATCACCGGCTCAACCGCGGGTAGGCGGGTCGGCTCACCCCTCTAGGTACGCGAACGATAGCGGCATGGTTCGGCAGGCGAGGCAGGCGTACGTCGTGTAGAATCGCCTGATTCAAGCCTATCCGGTATGTCCCGCCAGGCCAGCGGGACCACCACATGCGGGCACGCGCGCCGCTTCAGGTCCCGTCCGGCGGCCGGGACCTACATTTTTGCGAGGCAACCGTGGGACAATCCCCTTATTCGATTTCAGACACCAGCGGGATCGTTACGCCGGCTTTGGTGGTGTTTCCTGAGCTTGTCGCGGCCAATATCGCGGAGATGATTCGGGTCGCGGGCGCGCCCGATCGGCTACGGCCGCATTGCAAGACGCACAAGATGCGGGAAGTGGTCGAGATGCAGCTTGTTCGCGGCATTAGGAAGCAAAAGTGTGCGACGATCGCGGAAGCGGAAATGCTGGCGGATGCGGGCGTGAAGGATATTCTGTGGGCGTATAACCCGGTCGGGCCGAACATTGGGCGGGTCGTGCGGTTCCTGGAGCGATTTCCCGATGTGCGGCTGGGCGTGACGGCGGATCACGCGGGGCCAGTTGAGGCGTTGAATGCGGCAATGGTCGAAGATGGCAAGCGGGTCGATGTACTGCTCGACATTGATTCGGGTCAGCATCGAACGGGCCTGCCTGCTGACGGCGCTGAAGCGCGGTCGCTGTACAAGCAAATCGCGAGTTCCAAAGGTTTGATCGCTGGTGGCCTGCACTTATACGATGGGCAGAATCATCAGCGCGATTTCGAGGAACGGAAAGCGGCGGTGACGGCGGTGTGGAATGCCGCGGCAGCGCTGCGTGACGATTTGACGAAAGCGGGGCTAAGCGTGCCGCGGATCGTCGCGGGGGGGACAGGGTCGTTCCCGATTTTTGCGGCGATCAACGATCCGGTGATCGAGCTCAGCCCGGGCACGCTGATCTTCCATGATTGGGGATATAGCCAGACATTCCCCGAATTGAAGTTCACGCCGGCGGCTGTGATGCTGACGCGTGTTGTCAGCCGGCCGACGAGCAATCGAGTGACGTTCGACCTGGGCTACAAGGCCGTTGCGAGCGATCCGCCGGCTGGCAACCGGTTGATGTTTCCGGATTTGCCGGACGCGAAGGCAGTGCTGCAAAATGAAGAGCACCTGGTGGTCGAGACGGACCAAGCCGAGCGTTTTCAGCCGGGGGATGAATTAGTGGCGATCCCGCGGCACATTTGCCCGACGTGCGCGCTGCACAAGGAGGCATATGTTGTCGAAGGGGGGCGGGTGGTGGGGAGTTGGAAAGTGGCGGCGCGGGATCGGGTGCTAACGATTTGAATGACCAAATCACAAGCTCCAAATCACAAACAAGCACTAAATCAAAATGACCAAAGGCGCAAAATGGTGGTCATTTGGATTTCGTGCTTTGAATTTATTTGTGATTTGATGCTTGGTTCTTGATGCTTTCGAAATGGTGGGCCGGCGCGAGCCGACCACCGCTGCGCGGCGGTGCCCGTCGCTGGTCCCACCCTACTTGAGGAGCTTCTTTAGCTCGGCGTCGAGCTCGCCGGCGGTGATGGAGCGGTTGATGACGCGGCCGTCTTTGCCGACGAGCATCATCGTGGGGAGCGTGACAATGCCGAGGTTGGCGGCTAGGGGGCCGGTGAGGCCGCCTTGCTCATAGAGCTGTGGCCAGGAGATTTTTTCCTGGCGGATGAGTTCCATCGCGTCTTTGGCGTTGGTATCGACATTGACGCCGACCGGAAAAAAACCCTGCTTGTCGTATTTGGCTTGCATGGCCTTGATTACTGCCATGTCCGGCTTGCAAGGATCGGCCCAACTGGCCCAGTAGTGAATGAGCACGACTTTGTTCTTGGCGGCGGCAAGATCGAACGAGCGGCCGTCGAGTGTCTTGCCAGTCAGTGGAATCGACTTGCCGACCGACTCCAGCCGCCGCTTGGCGCCGATGGCCTGCGGCGCGATATCACTTTTGGGAAAGTCGGTGGCGATCTTCGTGAAATAGCCGACGGCTTCATCGGTTTTACCGGCGAACTCAGAGTTGATGGCTAGTTGCAGCATTGCCTCGGCGGCATCGTCGTTGCGCGGAAATGCCGAGACAAATTTCAAGAGCTGCTCGTTGTACGCCGTGTTGATTTTTTCAAAGTTCGCGTTCGGCTGGGCCATGTCGCGGTTGTATTCCGCGGTGATGATCTTGAATTTGATGTAAGGAATCAGCTCGTCGTTGGCATCTCGGTTTGCGACTTTGTTCAGGAGGATTTGCAGGCGGTCGATCCCGTTGGGAAAAGCGCCGGACTGAATCGCCGCGGCCAGCGTCTCGGTGTACTGTCGAATCCAAAGGTCGTGATCCTTGGCCGGGGCGACGGCGATGATCTTTTCCAGCAGATCGGCCTTCGACCCATTCAGCCGGTCCTGTTCCGCCGGCTTGGCTGCGGCCATTTTCTTGTCGAGCTGCTCCAAATCCTCGACCAGCCGCTTCATTTCCGGCGTCACCGCGCCAGCTTGCGGGGGTAGCTCTTGATCTGGGCGAGCAATCGTCGGCGGTTGGAAGAAATAGCCGGCAACGGCTGTTTGCTCGCCGGTCAGATTCTTCGGCAAGTCGAACGTCTTCCAGGTTTCGCCGACTTTGATCAGGGTGCCGATTGCGAGCTGGCCGTTCTTGGGCGGCGCGGCCTTAGCGGCATTCGACGAGGTCAACTTGGTCTGCTCGCCGACTGGAGTTTCGACGATGGCCGTGACGTTGTCATAGACGACGATGTCCTTCGTCGAACCTTCCGTTCCGGCCGGGACGATTCCGGGCTTATTCGCGCCGAAATGAACCCATTCACTGTTCGCCGTGACGATCCGCTGCTGGCGGGCAACTTCGGAGAACGCCTTTTTCGCGGCTTCAATCTTGTCTTTCAGCTCCGCCGTTTGCTGCGTGCTAAGGCCCAGCGATTTGAGCTCGTCCTGCGTGAGCAACAGCCGTCCGAACCGAGTCGCATCGCGATCCCGCAATGCGGCGACGACCTCGGCGGTCACTTCCTCGGCGGAAATCACCTTCCAGGAGTCGATGGAGTTGTTTTCGTCTTCGTCGAGGCCCCAGCGCGTCCCCGCGGTGCCCATCCAACGGTATTGGTCCGACTTGTTATTAAAATTCACGTCGATATCGCGATAGGCCTCAATTCCGTCCTTGAAATAGCACCACTGATCGACCTTGTTGTCGCCATTGGTATCCAGAAAGCGACGCAGAATTTGGCCATCGCC
The DNA here is from genome assembly GCA_036496265.1 of Pirellulaceae bacterium. GTDB lineage: Bacteria > Planctomycetota > Planctomycetia > Pirellulales > Pirellulaceae > CAYLLN01. Next base: position 32,324 of record DASXLL010000204.1, read on the forward strand.
GGTCCGGACGACCCAGCCGGTGATGCCGCCGACGGTTTCTGCTTCGACGGTACACTTTTCAATTTCCTTGGCGCCGAGAATGTCGTAATCAACGTCCTTCTGTACCGGCTTCAGGCTAAGCGCTTCTTTCGCTGTGGGCTTGGCTGCCGATGCGACAAGCGGACAAACAAAGACAACGGCGATGAGCGTAATTGGCAGAAGCTGACGTGACATTCGAGGGCTTCCCGTGCGAGGATTTGCTGTAGGTGTTGAGTTTAGCGGTGCCGTGAAGTTGAGTGGATGGCAGTTTGGCTCGGAGCATCGACTTAATATGAGCCATCGGCCGACGCCAATAGGGCCTTCAAGCAGCCAGCGATTTGTCGGAAGAAATGGGGGCGGACTTGTTGAGAAGGTCAATCAAAATGGCGAGCGGGAGTTTGCTTGCCGGCGATCCTCCACTGCCGGAGGCTCGCGATTTGCCCCATTAGAAGTAATAAGTGCTAGCATCAATGCCGCGATTCGGATCGCGCCGGCACCCACACAGTTCCCACACTTGTGATGTAAAATGAAGCTCGCAACCACAAACGGTCGCTCTGGCATGACCCGAGAGAGCTGCCCGCCCCAAAAGTTACTCCCATGATCGCACCAGCCGGAAGCGTAAAGATCGAAGAAATCGTCGATCCAACGGAACTTGCCGATTCCGCCGCGCGGGAACAGAAGTTTGCCCATAATTTGCGCTGGTTTGAAGTCCACGCGAGGGAAATCGGCGCTGGCTGCGCCGGCAAATGCATTTGCATTGCCGGGCAAGAGTTGTTCGTGGCGGACACGCCTAGTGACGCACTGGCACAGGCTCATGCGGCCCACCCAGAGGACGACGGATTTTTCTTGCACTACATTCACAAAGACAAGGCCGCCCGAATTTATGCTGCTTACAGGGTCGTGGCTTGAATGTGACGATGGTGAAGCCCGGCCTATTCTGCGGGGCGCTATTCAAAGGGCCCAAGGCGGATGGATCGAGGTCCCGTTCCTCGTAGATACAGGGGCCGATCAGACTGTATTTAGCGCGGCCATTTTATCGGCGATTGGCTGCGAAACGGCACCAATGCCCTATCAGCTTCTGGGAGTCGGCGGGGCAAGTCCCGCCGTTAGCGTGCGAACTGCCATCCACTTCACGAACGAGACCGGGACCAAAATCTTGTTTCGCGGCCAATTCGCTGCATTCACTGCGCTTGAGGCGCTCGACATGTGCCTTCTGGGCCGCGATATCACCAGACTTTTCGCGGTAATCGTGGACCGACCGCTCGATTTAGTCTATCTCGCTCGTCAGCCGCACACGTATGTGATCGGCCAATCATGAAGTGAACTGTACAACGTGCAGTGACCATCATTCCAGTGCCGCGAGAATGCGATCGACATCATAGACGCAACCGGCCCAGGTGCCGCCGCTCGCCTGTTGGAGTGCAGCCCAAAGGCGGGTTTCGGGAGGCAAATTAGGGTCGGGTTTGAGATCGGAACGAGGCGGACGGGCGGCGAGGATAGCGGCGCCTTCAGACGCCGAGAATCGCTCCTCCTCGCTTACGCTTCGGGTTAGTGTGCCGAGTTCCTCCTCGCTGGCGCTTCGGGTTAGTGTGCCGAGCTCACCCTCGCTGGCGCTTCGGGTTAGTGTGCCGACGAGATCGACGGAGCCTGTGAGTTTGTTTCGGTCCACGATGATCTGAACGATGTCGCCGTCGCGGAGTTTGCCGATCGGGCCGCCGGCGAGGGCTTCGGGGCCGACATGGCCGATGCAAGCGCCGGTGCTGACGCCGGAGAAGCGAGCGTCGGTGAGGACGGCGACTTCGCGGCCCCATTTCAGGAATTTTAGGGCGGAGGTGATTTGGTAGGTCTCTTCCATGCCACTGCCCATGGGTCCGCGGCCGATCAGGACGAGTACATCGCCGGCGACGACTTTTTTGTCGCCCTGGCCTTTGATGGCGGCGATTGCGTCGCGCTCACTCGTGAAAACTTTGGCTGGGCCGGTCTTGCGATAAACGCCGTCGGGATCGACGACGGCTGGATCGATCGCGGTGGCTTTGATGACGGAACCTTCCGGGCAGAGATTGCCGCTGGGAAAACAGACGGTGCTGGTCAGTCCGCGGCGGTGAGCTTCGGCCGGAGGGATGATCACGTCGTCGGGATCGACGTTGTCGCGTTCTTTCAATAGAGCGCGAACGCGAGATCGGCGGTCGCTGGTTTTCCACCAGTCGAGAATTTCGCCGAGCGGGCGGCCGGTGACTGTGAGGGCGCTTAGATCAAGTAGATTCGCGGCCGCGAGATGCAGCATGATTTCGGGGACGCCGCCGGCGAGGAACACGCGAACGGTGGGATGATTCACCGGCCCATTTGGCAAGACCGACACGAACCGCGGGACGCGGCGATTGACGTCGCTCCAATCCGCGACCGTCGGCCGCGGCACGCCGGCGGCGAACGCAATGGCCGGAATGTGCAACAGAAGATTCGTTGAGCCGCCGCAGGCCGCATGCACGACCAGCGCATTCTTGATGCTGGCCGGCGTGAGAATATCGCGCATCGCCAAGCCGCGGTCAGCGAGCGACTTCACCGCCCGAGCCGATGCCGCAGCCATTTCGAGCCAGATCGGCTGGCCGCTCGGCGCTAAGGCCGAATGCGGCAGCGCGATGCCAAGCGCCTCGGCCACCACCTGCGACGTGGCCGCGGTCCCGAGGAATTGACAACCGCCACCCGGACTGGCACAAGCGGCGCAACCGGCGGCAGCGGCGTCCTCCAGCGAAATATCGCCGTGAACATAGCGAGCGCCGATTGTCTGGACCTTACCCGCATCTTCACTTTCCGTCGGTGGCAGCGTGACACCGCCCGGAACGATGATTCCCGGTAAGTCTCTGGCGCTAGCGACCGCCATCATCATCGCGGGCAGTCCCTTATCGCACGTCGCGACGCCGATTATGCCCTGCCGCTGGGGCAGCGAGCGAATCAGCCGGCCCAAAACCATCGCCGCATCGTTGCGATATGGGAGGCTATCGAACATGCCCGTCGTGCCCTGCGTTCGTCCGTCGCACGGATCGGAACAGTAAGCGGCGAACGGCAAGCCGCCGAGTTTCTTGATCTGGCGCGCTGCCGCCTCGACGAGCAGGCCCACTTCATAATGCCCCGTGTGGTAACCCAGCGCAATCGGCGAGCCATCCGGGGCGCGGAGGCCACCTTGCGTACTCAGAATGAGGAACTGCGGCGCCAGCAGTTCGTGCGGCGACCATCCCATGCCCGCCGCTTGCGTCAGGCCGAACAAATCGCCGCTCGACCAATTGCGGAGGATGTCGTCGGTTAGCGGCAGACGGCCTTGGGGGCCGCGGGCGCTGGTTTGGATGTTAAAAACGTCCCCAGAAGAGGCCGAAAGCAGAGATTCCAGCGTGGGCGTGGTTGAAGACACGGTAGAGGGAGAGAATGAGAGATTGGTCGCGGATCAGCAGGCAGTACACAGTACAGAGTACTGAGTGTTTAGTACTGAACACAACCGCGAAGATGAGACATACCGGTAGGAATGTTACGATACACAGGTTCGTGCGACGCTCATCACTAGCTAGCCGTTAAACGTACAAAGCTAGCCGGTAAACGTACAAGAAAGCCTCATGGCTGCCGATCGAACATCTACTGGCCGGCTGGAGCGATTGCTCTCGATCTATACTGCCGGTCTCACCGTGCTCGCGGCGTTGATTCTCGGCCTCCGCCATGAGCTGCCCTGGCTGCCGGCTGCGGCCGCAGCCGCGGCTGCGCTCGCCGTGTTTGTCACCGATTTGTGGGCCGTTTTTCGGCTCAATCGCTGGCTGGCCAATGCGGTTACGATCGTTGCGGTGGCCTGGTCGCTGCGCGACTTTTGGCAGCTTTCGAGCGAAGGAAAATTGATGGCCATCGGCAGCATGCTCTGCCTGCTGCAGATGGTGCTCTTCTTTCAGGAAAAGACCGCACGAATTTATTGGCACCTGATCGTCCTCAGCGTGCTGGAAGTCGTGGTTGCGGCAGCGCTGGACTTGGGTCCGAGCTTTGTTCCGCTGCTCGTGCTGTATCTGGCCGTTGGACTCGGAACCCTCTCCCTGTTGTGTGCATACCGCGAGACCGCGCAAGCCAAATCGCGGGACTGGAATCCTGGCAAATGGTTCGCAGACCTCTGGCAGACGACGATGCAGCTCGTGCCGCTCATCGCACGAAGGAATTTGGCCAACGACGCGGGCCAACCGGAAAAATGGAACGACACAAAACGCACCACCAAGAGCGCGGCCCTGGCCCGACAACTCCTCGCCCGGCCCGTCGTCGAATGGAATAGCCGCGACGACGCGAGCCTCGACCACTGCTTCAGTGCCCGCCTCCTCAAGCGTCAAACGGCGCTTTTGACGGCGACGACGATGCTGTTCACGATCGTGTTTTTCTATGCCACGCCGCGGCTGCGAGATGGTTTTTCGCCCAGCGGTTTCTTTTTCGGGGGCGCCACGTCGGGTTTTCGTCCCGAGGTACGCCTGCAGCGCCAAGGGCGAATCCATCTCAGCGACAAAACCGTGATGCGCGTGAAGCTCTCACGGCAGCTCGATCAGCGGTCGATCGAGCTGGTGGGGGAACCCTATTTTCAGGGCGCAATCCTGCCCGAATATGTGTCGGACGCCGAGGGCAGCCGGTGGGTGCGACCCCAATCGAGCCGGAGCATGCGGCGGTCGGTAGCCCCGACGACTCGCAGCCTGGTGCGGCAAGACATCGTCGTCGAACCGAACATCAGCCGGCGGTTTGCGATTCAGCCAACGCAACCGATCGAAGATCCGACCGCCCCGTTTGGTTCCAGTCGTGGCAGCGACCGAGACCAGCAGCAGCGCTATAGCTGGGCGACTCCGGCGATCGTGAATGAACGCCAGGTCAAGGCGATTCCGAATCCGAATCGGCGGCGCAGCGAGGAAGAAGAGACGCTATTTCGTGAAGAGCTGGTCGCAGCGACCAAGTTTCCGGCCGAGAGTTTTCCCCGGTTGGCAGCGATCGCGGCCGAGGTCATCGCGCAGAACCAGCTCACCGATGGCCATGCCTTTAACAAGGCCGAGGCCCTGGAACGGCATTTTTTAACGCCGAGGCAATATCAATACACGCTGAACCTGAACCTATCGACCGACGACAGTATCGAACCGATCGAAGACTTTGTCGCCAACACCCGCGCTGGGCACTGTGAATATTTTGCCAGCGCGCTGGCGATGATGCTACGAAGCCAGGGCATTCCGGCCCAGTTGGTGCGCGGCTACAAGGGCGGCACATTCAATACGGTTGGTCGCTATTACCTCGTGCAGGAGCGCGATGCTCATAGTTGGGTTGAGGCTTGGATGCCCAATGAGGCGGTCCCGCCGTCCGATCTGGCCGGTGCGCCCAGCGAAGGGGGCGCCTGGTATCGCTTCGACCCGACGCCGGGAAGAAGCAACCAAGTGGCACTTCAGCAGCCTGGAATGGTTGAACAAGCCGCCCAGGCCTTCGACTATGTGGAACTGCTGTGGCGCGACTATGTGCTCAGCCTGAATAGCTCCCGGCAGGACGAGATCGTGTTTGAGCCGTTGACGGCGCGGGCGGGCGCCTTGCCGCAGTGGGTGGAAATGCGGCGATTGCGGCAGTTGTTGCGGCGAGTTGCGCCGATGCGTCCGGTGGGCGGCGGCGCGCGCGCGTTCGAAGGCGCGACGGCCGTCGCGGTCATCTTGGCGTTGTTGGCATTCGCGGCGACGATTTACGCTGTGCGCCTGGCGTGGGGGCCCTTGCGCCGGCGGCGGCAGAAGCAACGCCAGACAATCAACGCAGCTCCGGCGTTTTATCACCGGCTCGAACGTCTCATGGCTCGACTGACTGTCGTACGAGAGCCAGCTCAGACGCCGCGGGAAATGGCTGCGCTCGCCGGCGAGCGAATGGCCGCTTTGGCGGACGGATCAGCAGTCGCTGCGCTGCCGGCGAAGCTTGTGGACGCTTATTATCGGCTGCGGTTTGGCAAGGGGCGGCTGGACAAAGTCGAAAGCGACGCGATAGAACAGGCGTTGAAGAAAATTGAGGCCGCGGTGCAGCGCGCCAGATAGGTCCGCCGTTCTTTCTCCGTTTAGTCGATAAAAACGTCAAGCCGATGAAAATTGGAATTGTGGGATACCAGGGAGCGGGCAAGAGTACGCTCTTTACATGGCTGACCGGCATCGCCGCCGATCCGGCGCTCGCCCATGCGACGCAAAGCGCGATGGCGACAATTCCTGATCCGCGGGTCGCGCAGCTTTGCGAAATCTACAAGCCGAAAAAGATCACGCAGGCGTCTCTAGAAATCGTCGATACACCGGGATTGTCGCGGACGCATGAAGGCTCGGCCCAAAAGCTGGCGGCAATTCGCGAGGCGGGGGCGCTGGTTGTCGTTGTGGCGGCGTTCGGTGGAACGGAACCGGCCGCGGACTTGAGAAACTTCGAGGACGACCTGCTGATCGCCGATCTGGACATTGTCAGCGGCCGCGTCGAGCGGCTTAAGGACCAGCTTCGTAAGCCGCGAGCGAATAAAGAGAAGGACCAGGAAGAGCTCGATTTTCTCACTCCGGTCTTGGCGGAGCTTGAGGCGGGGCGGTCGCTCGTCAACTTTCCGATGTCGCCCGAGCAGCGGAAAGCGATCAAATCGTTTCAACTGTTCAGCGATAAACCGCGGCTGATCATTGTCAACACCGCCGACGATGAGGCCAAGCCTGACCGATTTCAATCACTCGCGCCCGCCGGCAGCGAGCTCTTCGCGTTTTCTGTCTCGCTCCAGACCGATTTGGCGGCGATGAGCCCCGAGGAACGCGAGGAATTCTGCCGCGAGATGCAAGTGCAGCCGATGGATAAGGACCATGTGATTCGGCGGACCATGCATGCGTCGGGCCAGATGATTTTCTTCACGGCTGGCGAAAAAGAAGTGCGGACCTGGCTCATCCGGCAAGGCGGCACGGCCGTCGAAGCGGCCGGCGGGATTCACAACGACCTGGCCCGCGGCTTCATCCGCGCTGAGACGATGAGCGTCGCCGACATCGTCCGCCTGGGCAGCGAGCGGGAGATCAAAGCGGCCAACCTGATGCGGCAAGAGCCGAAGGATTATGTCATTCAGGATGGCGACATCATCAACATCAAGCACTCGAGCTGAAACTTGGCGAGCGAAGACAATCAGCCGGAAGTATTGCTATTCACCGATGGCGCGTGCAGCGGCAATCCGGGGCCGGGGGGCTGGGCGTATATCTTGCGGCATGTTGCGACAGGCAAGAATAAAGAAGCGTTTGGGGGCGAGCGCGAGACGACCAATAACCGCATGGAATTGCAGGCTGTGATTGAAGGGCTCTCAGCCCTCAAGCGTCCCTGCTATTTGGAACTCTTCACCGATAGCGAATATGTGCGCAAGGGACTGTCCGAATGGATGGCTGGCTGGAAACGCAATGGCTGGCAGCGCCGCGAAAAAGGGAAGCTCAAGCCCGTGGCCAACGCCGATCTCTGGCAACAACTTGATGAACTGATCGCCAAGCATCGGATCAAATTTACGCGCGTCGCCGGCCACAGCGGGCACCCGGAGAATGATCGGTGCGATGAACTGGCCGTCGAAGCCTATCAACAGTATCTGTAGCGCGCATAACGAAGGGCGGAGACTGTGCAGTCCCCGCCCCCGTTGATATTCAATTGACTGCTGAGTTCAATCGACTGCTGGACTACTTCTTCTTCATCGAGCCTTCTTTGTACTCTTCCAGCGAGACGAAGCCGTCATTGTTCTTGTCCATGCGGGAAAACCGCATTTCCGCCTTGCCTTTCTTTTCGGCGTCGTCCTTCACGCGAGCAATAAACTCATCCTTGCTGAGCTTGTTGTCGTTGTTGGTGTCGAGCGCCTTGAATTGCTCTTCGGGGCTCTTGCCCTTCTGCGCTTGGGCAGTCAGCATTGGCATGAACATGCCGGCGACCAAGGCGAGAGTCAGAATCTTCTTCATGATGTTTCCTCAAAACGATAAGGGAGGGGATGGGCGGAATTGCCCGTCGATTGGCAGTATGACGCGCAGCGGGGGCAATTTATGCGCCCCTGGGCGGTGGGAATGCCATTTTTATTCGGTGAGCTTCGATTTTCAGTTCGATTTCAAAAAAAGCGGGCGATTTCTGTTATCGTTTGAGCATGCCGAGGTCCGCCATCCAGTCCTGCATCCGCACATGCCAGGCACCGAACGGCATGCCGTCGCGGGCATTGATCGCTTTGCCGTGGCCACCATGGGAATAGATGTGCAATTCGACGGGAACGCCCACTTTGAACAGCGAGTTGTAGAAATCGACCGTCTGCACGGCGTGCGACGCGTCGTCCAGGCCCGCACTGGTCAAAAACGCCGGCGCGGCGTCTTTGGGGGCCGTAATGTCCATTGCCTTGTTCCAGCCGGGATAGACCAGACCGATGAAATCCGGCCGGCAGCTCGCCTGCTCGATCGGGTCCGTTGATGCCGAATTGCCGCGGTCGAAGCGAATGTCGGCCAAAGCGGCCAATGCGCCGCCGGCCGAGAAGCCCAGCACGCCAATCCGCTCCGGCTTAACGCCAAATTCGGCCGCACGCGACCGTACGATCCGAATCGCCCGCTGCGTATCGGCCAGCGCCTCTCCTTCGACCGTGTATTGATAGTTGGGCGTGAAAGCGAGTCGATATTTCAAAATGAATGCCGCGACACCCAGATCATTCAGCCACTTGGCAATGTCCGTCCCTTCCGAACCCCACACCAATTGCCGATGCCCGCCGCCCGGCGCGACGATCATCGCCGTTCCCACCGCCTTATCCGCCGGCGGCAGATGCACCTCAATCGACGGATTATGCACGTTGACAATCGAATTGAGCCGGTCCCCCGGCTTCACATTCTCCGGCTTCGTGACTTCCTTTTCAGCTTGACCCTTCAGCGTCGGCGACCCAGCCGGCCACAGGAAAATGACTGGCGGCTCGGCGGCGCCCACGCGGCCGCAGCAAATTGCTAAGACAACGACTAACCATGTTCGGAACGACATTCTCGTGTCTCCTGCATTGGGACATCCTTTGTTGCGCTGACTATTGAGCGCATCATAGACGAATCGCCGATGATTTCGAGCCGGACTGCGTTGCGAGAAAAATGTCGCAGCTGCGTCAAACCGCTTTGCTTCTCAGGGCCTGGCTGCGAGGCTCGGAAGCCGTTCACTCCGGCGTGGCGCTGATGCGGCGGAGGAGGCAGGAGAGGAGTTGGTCACGGGAGTGGACGCCGAGCTTGCTGAAGATGCTGCCGAGATGCGAACGGATGGTGTGCGGACTGCGGTGGATTTTGTTGGCGATCTCGTCGGGGTCGGTAAAGCCGCGGCTCATCCAGAGGACCACGTCGAGCTCGGCCTGACTGAGTGAGGCGAAGTAGTGGGCCGAGGCACCGGAGAACTTGACGGTCTCGCCGGGGCCGGTGCCATAGCCGATGGTTTCGTCGTCGGACTTGGGAAATGGACGGCGGCGAGCGAGGTCGGGATAAGCGACTACGTCGAACTCGGCGGCACCGAGCCAGATATGATCGCCGAGCGTGAGGCGGAAGGCTTGATGGGGCGCGAGCGGAACACTGTTGACGCGCGTTCCGGAGGTCGAATCGAGGTCATTGACCCAGCAGTCGGAGGAATCAATCCAGAACTCAGCGTGACGGCGCGAGACGTGGGTATAGTCGGCAGGGACTCTGAAATCGACATCATCGCCCCGACCGAGGACTTGCCGCTTTTCTCGCAACGTGCCCAGCCACTTTTGCGGTGGGATGTTGGTCATCACAAGGTAAGCGTCGGCGGGCATCGTCGATGACTGAGGGCGGCTGCCTAGTTCCGATTATTGCGAGGACTTTCTCTTAACGAATCAGAAGTGTGCTTCGCGGTTCTCGTTTCCACTAGCAGGCTGGCATTCAAAGTCGCGTCGTTTGAAGCACTCCTAATATTAAGGAATTGCCACGTTCCGCGAGCCCCCGCGTGGAAATCCTCGCGATTCTAAAGACACCCCCCCGCCAGAGCTACTCCCAAAATATGAATTGTTCTGATTTTTGCGCAGCGAAGCTACCGGTTAATTGACACCCTTGGGATGGGCAATCAAAATCGGGGCCAAGTGTATTTGACAGCCCGATTTTCGGGTTCCCGCAATGTATCGCGGAAGGGAGGGCGTCGCTGCGCGGTGATTGGCACTTTTGGGAGTGCTAAACGCAACGCGGTAGCGTCTCTCTGGACCTGCTGATGGCCCGCTTCAGCCCCATCTCGAGCTGGCCGCAGATTGCAGCGCTTTACATGGCAGAAACGGTCGGGCATGGCGAGTACATTCCGCGCTTGAAAGTCCTTTGAATGACGGCGAGTTTGGTCGGACCTTGTGCGTCTGTGGAACAGACGACAGCGAGGGCGAGGCCTCACGCCGCGAATTGTGATTGGCCGCGCTTCGCTCAACGAGGCCGGCAAACGACCGCCGCAGTTATACGGTTCGCGGGTTGATTCCGCACCTTTATTTATGTTCGTCTCGGAGTGATCTCAATGACTCGCCGCTTTCATCTGCTGCACGATTGTGCTTTCCCTTGGCATGCGCCACCTATGCTTTCCCTTGGCATGCGCCACCAATGCCTTTCCCTGGCATGCGCCTCCACTTTTGTCCGAGCGGCGGGATTCGCTCTTCGATGTGACCGGACGACCCACTTTGTGATGCAGTAGGTAATCGCAAAGTTCCCACCCAACGTCCGACGCGGCTTATTTTCAGCCGGTGCGGTCTCGTTGTACGCATTTTTCAAAGTCGCTTCGCCCATTTTTTACGCAGGCGTTGTGTCCTGTGAGCGAACTCGCTCACAGCCCAAATGAGACGCGTCGCGAAATTCAAAACATTTGTTGCCCTTTGTTAGCAGGAATTGTGCCATGAAGATCGGAAGTTTTTGGCAATCGATCATTAAGCGATGGAACAGGCGGATTAGCAGGACGGAAGCCGGCCGTCATTTGCGTCGCCGGTTCTTGCGGCAAGATATGCTGCGTCGCGACATGCAGATGGAACGGCTGGAGGATCGGTCGCTCTTGACGACGTTGTACTGGCTGGCGACGAACAGCAGTAACTGGAATGACAACAATTGGAGTGCCGCGAATGACGGCAGCGTAGACAGCGGGCTGCGGCCAGGCAGCGGCGACACTCTCATCTTTGATTCGTCGGCGGCGAATTTTGATACGAGTAATGGTTTTGTGCCATTTAACGACATGCCCGCCACTTTAAGTGGGCTGACAATTCAGGTTGTCGATGGATCGGCCAGCGACGACTTTGATTTTTCCGGAAAAACGTTCTCGACAGTGGGCATATCGTTGAGCGACGCGGCGACTCCAGGAGGAAGCCCCGCCGCATTGTTCGAGCAGAAGGTCAGCCTGAGCAGTGGTGCAACGTTTTTGACGAATAGCGGCCTGATTACTTTTGGCAATTCGGTTGATATCAAGACGTTTACGTTAACAATGGATGGGTCGGGAACAACGAAGATCGACGTGCCCATCAACGGCACGACGGGCGGTGTGACCAAGATGGGCACGGGCACGCTGCTGCGAGCGAACGTGGATACTTACGCGGGCGTGACGGAAGTGGTATCGGGTACGCTCAAGCTCGATTTATCGAGCAACACTCAGGGTTCGCGTTTGAAAGTGGATGCCGGCGCGACTTTTGATCTCGGGGGACATGACGCAGCGGTGGGTTCGTTGGCGGGAGACGCCGGCGCGATCGTCACGAGCAACGGGGGTCCGGGATTATTGACGGCCGGCAGTGACGGTTCCAGCTCCACGTTCGCGGGCACCATACAGAAAGGGACGGGAAGCGTCAGCTTCAGCAAGAGCGGAACCGGGACCCTAACGTTTTCCGGCAGCAACACTATCGACGGTCCGCTTGGCGTTTCCATTTCGGGCGGCACCTTGACGGACAACGGTTCGATAACGGCGTTCAACCTGACGTTGAGCAACGGCGTGCTCAACGGGTCGGGTTCCGTTAACGGCCCCGTGACAACCAGCGCTGGCACAACGGTGTCTGGCGACTTGAGCTTTTTGCAGAATTTGACAATTTCCGGTGCTTATTCGCCGGGAAACAGTCCCGGAGTCACGAGCGTGGCTGGAACGCTGACGCTCAATTCTTCGGCCCAACTGGTGATTGACGTGGACGACGCGTCGGCCGGGCCAGGTGTCGGGTACGACCAGGTTCAGGTAGGCAACAGTTTGTCGGTTTTGTCAGGCGCGACTTTGACGCTGAACAGCACCGGGGCGCATCCAGCAACGGCGGACGCCATCCTGCGGATTATCGATGTGACGAGCAATGCCGCGGCGGCCGCGAATACGTTCAGCGGACGGGCGCAAGGGTCGGCCGTGTCGGCCGGGGGGTTTAACGGCATCATCAATTACAGCGGCGGGACTGGCAACGACGTGACGCTGGAAACGCTGGGAACATTCAGCGTCGCCGCCGATGCGGATGCAAACGAAGGGGACAGCGGGACGACGACGCGGACGTTTACGATCACGCGCGCGGGCGGGACGAGCGCTACGGGCGTGGGGCCGATTCATGTGTCGTATAAGACGACGGATGGAACGGCGACTTCGCCCAGCGATTACGCTGCCGCAACTCTGGCTCAACTGAGCTTTGATCCGACGGGGAGCCGCACGCAAACCGTGACCGTTAACGTGAACGGCGATACGACGGTCGAGAAGGATGAGACGTTCTCGGTGGATTTGTCGGCGAATGATACGGGGTCGTTTTTGGGCACGAGCTCGGCGACGGCGACGATCAAGAACGATGATACGGCGGCCTATACGATCAGCAGTCCGACTGCCGTGACCGAGGGTCAGCCGATCACGTTTACGATTCACCTATCGAATCCGGTGGATGTGAATACGACGCTGAATGTCACCTTTTCCGGCGGCAGCGCGACGGCGGGCGATGCGCTTAGCGGGGATTACAACGCGACGACGCAGCAGGTGACATTCCTGGCGGGTACGAACACGGATCAAATGGTGACGGTGAGCACGCGCGATGACGACACGGTGGAAGGGCAGGAGACGTTTGGGGTGGTGCTGTCGCCGACGACGCCGCTGACCGGCGGTTATATCGCGACTTATGGGAGCGGAACGGGCACGATCAACGATAACGACAGCGCGGAGGTTTCGATCAGCCCAACGATGGTGGACGAGGGAAACACGGGGACAGTGTCGATGGATTTCACCGTCGCGCTGTCGCATCCGGTCCAAGGCACCGTAAGCGTTCAATTTGATACGCAGGATTTCGAGGCGATTTCGGTCGGGGTGCATCCCGATTTCGTGGCGCATAGCGAAATGGTTGTGTTCGCTCCGGGGGATATTAATAAGGTCGTACACGTAACGATCAATGGCGACACGACGGTGGAGAAGGACGAGCGGTTGAATGGCATCATCTCGTTGCTGAACAACGGCGGGCAGGCGGTGACCTTGGCGGGAGGGGGGAGCACGGCGGAAGCGACCGGCACGATTACGAATGACGATAACGCGACGCTGTCGATCACGGGTAACTCGGTGGCGGAAGGAAACAGCGGCAGTTCCACGAATTTGGGACTGTTCACGATCAGTCTGTCGCAGCCGGCGGATGTGCCGGTGACGGTACACGTGGAGACGGCTGATGACGGCACGCCCGGCGCTCATTCGGCAACGGCGGGAAGTGATTACACGGCGGTGAACATGGATGTGGTGATTCCGGCGGGGGAGACGAGCCTGGATGTGAGCGTTCCGGTGCTGGGTGATAACATGGTGGAATTGAATGAGACGCTGACGGGAACGATCAGCGGGCCGCAGGTGGACGGCCGGAGCATTACGCTGGGCTCGCCGACGACGTCGACGGCGACGATCGTCAACGACGATGCCACGGTATCGATCGCACCGAGCTCGGCCGGAGCGGAAGGTGGTTCGAACGTGATGTTCACCGTTTCGCGGAACCTGGTCAGCGCGAGTGCGACGACGGTGACGTTCACGCTGACTGGTGGCACGGCGACGGCCGGCACGGCGTCGAGCGGTGATTATGACGCCAGCGCGTATGTCAGCGGGCCGAATTACACCGTGGTAATTCCGGCCAATTCGACGAGCGCGACGATCAGCCTGCCGGTGAATAATGACCGGGCGATTGAGGGCACGGAGTCGGTGAGGGCGACGATCACGAGTTCGGACAACGGCGGGGCGATCGACGCCACGCCGGCCGACGAAAGTATTGTCGATAACGATACGGCGAGCGTGGAACTGTCGGGGACGACGAATGTGGTGGAAGGCGGCGCAGCGGATTCTTCGCTGGCGGTGACGCTGCACTACCAAACGAACGGGACGGGAACGCCGTCGCTGGAAACGGATATCACGAATGTTCAATTGGCCGCGAACCCGGCGTATTCTTCGACAGCGCCGGTTTCATTTTTAGCGGGCTCTGTGGATAACGCGACGCGATCGCTGAGCGTTTCGGCGCCGGCGGATACGGTGGTGACGGGTTTGCAGACGTTCACGGCCTCATTGGCCAACCCGACGAGCAGCGCCGTCGTTACTCCGAGTGGCACGGGGACCGTGAATATCGCGGATGCGGATACGGCGACGGTGACGATCGATACGCCGGCGGCGATCACGGAAGGGCATTCGACGACGGTTCAGGCGCATCTGCACATTCTGCGGAACAACGCCGCGACGAACGACACGCTAGGCTCGGCGGTGGATGTGCAGTTGGCGGGCAATGGGCGGTATTCGTCAACAACGGGGACGTTTCCGGCTGGCGCGCAGGACGGTGTTGCGGTCACGCTGACGATTACGTCGCTAGACGATGTGGATAATCAGGGCGATAAGACGTATGCCGACGCGTTTTCGGTCACGGGCGTGGCGACGGCGAGCGGATCGCCGGTGAGCGTGGCGATCCACGATGACGACGGGTCGGACAGCCGGTCGTTCACGCTGCCGGCGGCGGGGCAGTATTCGTTGACGTATGACAGCGCGACGAATAGCGTGCAAATCCGGCAGGGAAATTCCACGGGCACCGTGCTGACGGCGGAAGTGCTCGACAACACTTACTCGCTGGTGATCAATGGGACGGGCGGCGATGACGATTTGACGATTGACTTGGGCACGGGGGATGCGATTCCGAACTTCGCGGGCGGGATTACGTTCAACGGCCTAGGGCAGGGTGCAGGCGGCGATGCGCTGCACATCGTGGGCGGGAATCAGGGCAATGTGACTTATTCGTACACCGACGGAGTGGCGGGCAGCGGCAGCATTGCGATGCAGAACTTTGGCACGGTGAATTACACCGGGCTGGAGCCGATTACGAATACGGGAACGGCGAGCGACGTGGAGTTCGATTTGCCGAGCGGAGCTGATGCGGCCGTTTTGGGGGACGGCGGCGGCGGGAATTTGAAGTTGAGCAGCACGCCGGCGACGTTCGAGGCGACGACGTTTGCCCCGCCGACGCATGGTTTGAAGATTGTGGGCGGCGCGGGCGACACGCTGACGGTGAACCAGGCCGTGGACGTGAGCGCGGGCGGCAGTGGCAATGCGATCACGCTGAATGTGCCGACGATCACGCTGAATGCGAACCTGACAGCCGGGACGATCAGTGGAACGGCGACGACGGTGACGGTGGATGACGCGCCGTCGGGCCAGATTCAGGACGGGATCGACGTGGCGGTGAGCGGGGCGAGCGTGAATGTCGCGGCGGGGACGTACAATCAGGTCGCGACGATCAATAAGTCGTTGACGCTCTTGGGAGCTGCCGGGCACGGTTCGTTGATTGCCCCGACGAGCGGCGCGCAGCAGACGGTGCTGACTGTGAACGCCACGAACGTCACGATCGATGGCCTGGCGATTCAAGTGAACGAGACGGTAGTCGGCGGCAATCCTATTGCCCCCGTTGGCATTGCCGCCGTAGGCCCGGCTCCGGGAAGTGTGGCGGATTTCAACGGTCTGACGATTAAGAACACACAGATTACATCGTTTGGAGATAACGCGAGCGTAAACTGGACCGGCTCACCTGGCTTGAAGGTGCGCGGCGCGGGTATCGTGCTGTACGACAGCCCCAGCGGCGGTTTCCCGACCGTGACGTTGACGAATAATAGTGTCGATATCACCAGCGGCAGCAGCTTTTATCAACGGGCCGTTTGGCTAGCACAGCTCAATGCCCAGATTTCCGGCAATACATTCCGGGGGAATGCCAACGACCTGTTGTTCCAATTTGCCTCTGGCGGGCCATCCACGATTAGCGGTAACACGTTCAGTGGTCTTCAAAACTCTGACGGCACAAGCGCAGGCGTCGTAATAAGCGATTCGAACGGTGGCTCGCCCATTTCGATCACAGGCAACACGTTTGCGCCCGCGGTGACAGCCTTTAACTCGCTTCCGCTGCAGATCAATCGGAATGCTTCGAGCGGCTCGGCGATCGACATCAGCGGCAATACGTTCACGGGGTACAACCTCGTCGGCGTCGATGTCGGCGGCGCGCAGGACGTGAGCGTCACGGGCAATACGTTCACGCCCAAGGCCGGCGCGGCGGGGTTCACCAGCGTTCGCGTCAATTCGCAGACGGCGAGCAACAACGGCGCGACCACCACGCCGATCAACACGACCATCGATGGTAACACGTTCCATTTGAGCGCCGGCGCAACGGGAACGGCGATTGCGATTTCGAACACCCTGCCAGGCGCGAATTTCACGGGCGTGACGATCGGGACGACGACCGACAACACGTATGACAGCGGTTTCACCACCGGTGTGGCGGTCACTGGCGGCAAGGCGACGATCAGCGACGCGATCACCGGGGCGGCGACGGGTGTTTCCGTCACGGGCGGCCAGCTCACGCTCAGCAATGCGTCGATCAGCGGTGGCACGACGGGTCTGGCCGTCAGCGGCGCAACAGCGACAATTGCCGGCAATACACTCGGCAACACGGTGTTCAGCGGGCAAACGGGGAAATACATCGCGCTTTCGGGCGGCGCGCTCAGCGGCACAGAAATCGATGGCACTGGCGCGACCTATGGCGCGGTTTTGGGAAGCGGCGCTACGACGGCCGACGGTTATGCGATTGAAGACAAGATCACGCATGCGGTCGATGTGTCTGGGCTCGGCTTCGTTCGGGTGAAGAGTGGGAACGTGTTCGTGACGCCGAATAGCTTCGTCGCGCCCGCGACGGACGATACGGGGGCGATTCAGCGGGCGATTAATGCGGCTGTGGCGAGTGATACGGTGCATGTGGAGTCGGGGTCGTATATCGACAATCTGACGATCAACAAGACGCTGCATTTGGTGGGCGACGATCAATTGACAACGACGGTGGTGCCGGCGAATTCGGGGGTCGTTCCGTTGAATCAAACCAGCTCGCTGCCGTCTGGTGCCAGCAACATGATTTTGATTCAGGCGAGCAGTGTCGAGGTGACCGGCCTGACGCTCGACGGCGATAACCCGAATATGACCAGCGGCGTGATCAGCGGAGGCGTCGATATTGATGCCCGCAACGGCATCATCGAAGACTTCAACGCGGGCACGTTCAATGGCACGAACGTTCACGATGTGACGGTGAAGAACATCTACCTCCGCGGCATTTATGCCTCGAGCGGCGGCAGTGGTTTCGTTTTCGACCACAACACAGTTGATAACGTCCAGGGCAGCGCGAATTCCATCGCCATCTTCAACTTCGGTGGGTCCGGCGTCATTAGCGGCAATCATGTCAGCCATGCAGGCGATGCCATTTCCGCGAACCAGTCGCGCGGGACTCAATTCCTGAACAACACCGTCACGTCGTCGGCTTCGGGCATTCACACGGATAACAATGGCGGCAGCGGAGGAGTAGCTGACGAGATTGCCGGCAACACGGTGAGTAGCGGCACGACAAACGCTTATGGCATCTTTGTGTTTGCGCCCTATTTCAATGTGAACGTTCACGACAATACGATCAGCGATGTTGCGGTTGGTTTGGCCGAATTTGGCGGGTATGGCGGCAGCGCGACGTTCGATCACAACACCGTCAGCCTCGGCGCGGCAACTGCGGCTGGCAGCGCGGGCCTCTATGTTTCGACCAGCCTGCTGGGCTTCGGCGATGCGGACGTGAAGGCCACTGTGCAGAACGGCAACAGCTTCACGAATTTTGAGACCGGCATTTATCTGGAGCAAACAACGGGCACGGAAACTCCGGAACTCGGCTTTGTGGGCACGAACACGGTCACGGGCGGCACGACAGGGTTTTCGATTGCTGGCGTCGGAGCAACGCCGACTGCAGGGCACGCCAAGCTCACCGGCGATACGCTGGCGAACACGAAGTTTTCGGGCCAGAGCGGGCAGTACATCGCTTTGGCGAACGGAGCGCTGGCGGGGCATGAGATCGACGGCACGGGAGTGACGTATGGCGCGGTCGTGGGCAGCAGCGCGACGACGGCGCAAGGGTTTGCGATCGAAGACAAGATCACGCACGCGGTGGATGCCAGCGGTTTGGGCTTCGTCCGCGTCAAGGCGGGCAATGTGTTCGTGACGCAGACTTCGGACAGCATTCAGCGGGGCGTGGGTGCGGCAGTGGGCGGGGATACGGTGAATGTGCAGGCGGGGACATTCACTGAGAACGTCAACGTCAACAAGCGGGTGACGATTTCGGGCGCGGGCAGCGGCAGCGATCCGGCCGCGAATACGATTGTTACATCGGCAGCCGCGAACACGCCGGTGGTCGTGCTTTCGACCGGGGGGACGAGCGCCAGCAGCCGGCTGGTATTGTCGAACCTGCGGGTGACAGGTGCGACGGGGTCGGGCAATGCGGCCAACGGCATCAGCATCACCGGCGGCAGCGGATATACGACGATCGATAACGTGGCGGCGGTGAGCAATGGCGGCAGCGGCGTGGCGATTGACAGCGCTGGGTCATTCAGCGACATCAAGATTCAAAACAATACTACGATCAGCGGCAATGGACTGGACGGGATTCGCATACCGTCGAGCGTTGCGGGCCTGGACGGCTTAACAATCGATCATACGACCGTCTCGGGCAACTTTGGCTCGGGGCTCGATACGAATCCGGGAGACACGGCGAATGTGCCGATCACGAACATCACGATTTCCAATTCGCAGTTCAGCAATAACAACACGGGCAATAGCTCAACCACGGCTGACATCAGCCTGTTCGCCTTCCGCGGCAATGCGACATTCCAAAACGACACGATTGCCCACTCAAACGCCAGCCATGCGATTCAGATCGATGGCCGTGATCAAAGTGGCGCGGCGGGGACGATGAGCTTCGACGGCGTGAGGGTGACGGGAACGCCAGGCAAAGCTGGCATCAACATTCAGAACTTTATTGGTCAGGATTTGAGCACGAAGTTGACGTTTAACAACGTGGATTTGAGCGGCGTGGCTTCGACCGGCGGCTGGGCGGCTCTGAACTTGGAGGCGGGCGCGGGAATCGTGAATCTGGGCAATACGAAGTTCACGGCGCTGGGCGCGGGGCAGCCGCAAGCAATCGGCCTCGCGAACGCGGGCGGGGTCGATGCGCGGACCGCGCGGTTCGTGGACGCGTTGGATGTGGCCGTGACGGATCCCTATCAGATTGCCGACAGCGTGGTGGATGGCGTGGATGTTTCCGGCCCCGGCCTGGTGCGGATTACGACGGGTCAGGTTTATACGACGCCGAACAGCTTTTTATCGCCCGCGACCCATGCGAATATTCAGAACGCGATCAATGCGGCGACGAGCGGCGATACGGTCAATATTGAGCAGGGATCGGTGGTCGCGCCGTTTGCTTATTCGGGCACGATTGACGCGGTGGGAACTGTGAATTCGCCGATCAATAAGGATATTGCCTTCACCCCCAGCGTGAGCCCGGCGACAATCACGAACACGGGCAGCATGTCGCTGAATGCGGGGGATGCGCTGAACCTGCAGCTGGACGGCACGACGCAGAGCCAGTACGACAACTTCGTGATCACCGGCGGAGCAAGCCTGGGCGGGGCGACGCTGAATTTGACGACCAATTTTGCGCCGTTGCCCACCAGCGGCACGTTCACCTTGATCGACACGACGACCGGCGTCACGGGGACGTTTGCGCTGATGCCGGAAGGGGCGATCTTCAATCGGGGCGGCGTTGATTTCCAGATCACGTATCAGGGCGGGGCCGATCATGACGACGTGGTGCTGACGGTGATCAACGCGGCCAGCCCGGTGCTGACGGGCACGGCGGGCGTGGATGATTACAGCGTCGTGCGGGGCGTCATCGGCAGCCCGAATGGCAACACCGATCCGGCGCGGCTGTACGTCTATCAGAACGGCTCATTGATCTGGGATACGGATTTTGCCAGCATCACGGGCGGCCTGACGATCCAGGGCCTGGATGGCAACGATTCGTTCACGGCGGACCTCTCGAACGGCGACGTCGTTCCCGCCGGCGGCATTTTGTTCAACGGAGGCAACCCGACGACATCACCGGGCGACAGCCTGACGATCACCGGCGGCACGACGCAGGGCAAGACGACGTATCACTACACCAACGCGCATGACGGTAGCGTTGAGATGCAGAATTTCGGCACGATTTCGTACACGGGCCTGGAGCCGGTGACGAACACGGGCGTGCAAGACGACGTGGAGGTGGATTTGCCGGCGGGGGCGGGCGCGGTGACGCTGGGCGACGGCGGAACGGGCAAAATCACGCTCAGCAGCACGCCGACGACGTTCGAGGCCACGACGTTCTCGGCTCCCACGCACAGCTTGAAGATCGTGGGCGGCGCGACCGACACGTTGACGGTGAACAAGGCGGTCACGGTTGCCGGCGGGGGCAGCTTCATCGAGCTGGACGTGCCGACGATCACGCTGAATGCGAACCTGACAGCCGGGACGATCAGTGGAACGGCGACGACGGTGACGGTGGATGACGCGCCGTCGGGCCAGATTCAGGACGGGATCGACGTGGCGGTGAGCGGGGCGACGGTCAATGTCGCGGCGGGCAATTATGCCGAAGCCGTCCAGGTGAATAAAACGCTCACGATTTTAGGCGCGAACGCCGGCACCGCGGGCAGCTCGATGAGCCGCGGGCCCGAATCGCTGCTGGCCCCGATCGCCGGCGCGCAGCAGACGGTGCTGACGGTAAACGCCACGAACGTCACGATCGACGGCCTGGCGATTCAGGTGAATCAGAACGACGATGGCGCGATCGGCGGCACAGCTCCAATCGCGCCCGTCGGTATCGCGGCCGTTGGTCAGGCTCCGGGCAACGTGGCCGATTTTAACGGCCTGACGATCACGAATACGAAAATCACGTCGATCGGCGACAATGCCGTGAGCTGGACTGGGTCGCCGAGCCTGACTGTGCGCGGCGCGGGCATTGTCCTTGTCGATAGTCCCAGCGGCGGTATTCCGTCGGTGACGATCTCGAATAACGACGTCAATATCACCAGCGGCACGAGCTTTTATCAGCGCGGCGTTTGGCTGGCGCAGGTCAAGGCCAATATCACCGGCAACACGCTGCGCGGCAACGCCAACGATTTGATCTTCCAGTTCGCGTCGGGCGGCACGTCCACAATCTCCGGAAACGCGTTCGCCGGCGTTCAAAATGCCGGTGGCGGCGGCGTTGTCATCGCCGATCCCAACAGCAACTCACCGATTTCGATTACCGGCAACCAGTTCACGCCGAACACGACAGCGATTCCCACGCTCTCGCTGCAAATTAACCGGAATGCGTCCACTAACTCGCCCATTACGATTAGCGGCAACACATTCCAGAACTACCTGTATGGCGTCGCCATCGGGGGCGCACAGGATGTGGCCGTGACCGGCAACACGTTCACCCCGCGGGCATCGGCCGCCGGGTTCAGCGACGTCATCGTCGATTCGCAGACGGCCAGCAATAACGGCGCGACCACGACGCCGATCAACACCACGATCAACGGCAACACCTTTAATCTCAACACCGGCGCGACCGGCACGGCTGTCACCATTCAGGACTCGCTCTCCGGGTCGAATTTCACCGGCGTCTCGATTGGCGCTACGTCGGACAACACCTACGCCACGGGCCATACGGCTGGTGTCTCGATGACCGGCGGCAAGGTCACGATCAGCGACTCAATCACCGGAGCGACCACGGGCATCTCTGTCACGGGCGGCCAGCTCACGCTCAGCAATGCGTCGATCAGCGGTGGCACAACGGGTCTGGCCGTCAGCGGCTCGTCGGCCACGCTTGCCGGCAACACGTTAAATAACACCGCGTTCAGCGGCCAAACTGGCGATTACATCACGCTGTCCGGCGGGGCGATGGGCAGCCCGCGAGTCGAAATCGATGCGACGGCGGCAACCTTTAATGGTCATACCGGCGCAACGGCGGTCGATTTGGCCGAAGAATATGGAATCGAAAACAAAATCACCGATTACCTCGACAACGGCACACTCGGCTTCGCTCGGATCAAAGCGGGCAATGTGTTCGTTACGCAAAGCTCCGGCAGCGTTCGGCGCGGCGTGGATGTGGCTGCCGGTAACGAAACGGTGAATGTCGATGCGGGCACGTTCCACGAGGATGTGAATATTAGCAAGGCCGGGATTAAGCTGCTGGGGGCGGGCCCAGGCGTGGGCGGAACGACGATCAGCGGAGCGATTGGCGGTTCTGGCTCGACAATTACGGTGGCGGCAAGCAACATCGAAATCGCCGGCTTCACGATCACGCGCGACGGCAACACGATGGCCCAATGGAACGATCCCAACCTGAATTCCGCGGGCATCGCAATTCTTGGCACCTCGTTGACGGGAATGCTCGTCCACGACAACTTGATCACCGGCAATCGGACGGCCATTGACATCAACAACAGCAGTGGCCATACGATCCGCAACAATGTCATTACTGACAATCACACGGGCCTGATTTTCCGCAATCAGACCGATAACCTCACGGTTATCGAAAATGAAATCACTGATAACCGCACCGACGGCGTTCTGTTCCTGGATGCCAGCAGCGGCTCGAATAGCCCCGTACAGACGGCGCTGAATAGCACGTTCAGCAACAACAACATCAGCGGAAACTGGTACGGCCAAATTGTTGATCGCCAAAGTGGCGGCTCGCTGCCCGCGCCAGGCACAACGAACCTGAAAAACTTTAGCGACAACTGGTTTGGCACCAGCACACCAGTCATTACGACGGCGAATAGCGCCGAGCCAGGCTACGCTACTTTGATTCCAGTCGAATTCGGCGGCACCTCAACGGCACCGGGCGGACAGCCGGATATTGCCGGGCCGGCCAGTGCCAATTTCGATATTTCGCCACTGCTGACTGTCGGCACGGATACGGACGTTGAGACGCATGCTGGCTGGGGCACGTATGGGTTCCAGGGGAGCCATGCGGAGCTGATTGTTACGGCGGCGGGCGCTCAAGTGACGCCGCCAACCAGCCGGATTCAGGAGGGTATCGATGATGTGGATAACAATGGCACCGTACACATTCTCGCCGGCAGCTATCCGGGCAGCGTCGATGCGGTGACGGGCGGAAAAGGCGTCAATCTTTCGCCCGGGGCCAGCCCGGCGCAGGTTGCGATCGGTGGCGATCTGTCGCTCAACACGGGCGATACGCTGACGATCGAGCTGAATGGCACGAGCGCGACCGATAACGTCAACGGCTACGACAACCTGGTGGTCAGCGGCACCGTGACGCTCAACGATGCGACGCTGGCTGTCAGCCGGGGATTTGATTCGGCGCCGGGTGATTCGTTCACGATTATCGACAACAGCGGCACGTCCGACGCGGTCACGGGCACGTTCCACAATCTGCCGGAAGGCTCGGTGGTGACGGTGCGGGGCGTTCCGTACACGATCAGCTACCACGGCGGCGACGGCAATGATGTGACGCTGACCGAAGCGCCGGTCGCGCCGGTGTGGGTCAACGATACGTGGATCGCCGTCGACGATGCTTCGGGCGGTGGGCCTGGCGTTCAAGTCGGCGATACGGTGATGTCGAACATCGGTGCGGGAGATGCCGCCGTGACCGGCAAGGTCTTTGGCTACAACGCGTTCTCCACGGTGCAAAACGGCGTCAGCTACGTCGCCGCCGGCGGGACGGTGAATGTGCTGGCGGGCAGCTATGTCGATAACGTGACGATTAATAAGGCGCTGACGTTGGCAGGGGCGGGGCAGGCGACGACGACGATCGTGACGGGAACAACGTCCCCCAGCAATACAAGCGATCCGAATGCGGGTAACGCGATTATACGGGTGGGGTCAAGCGATGTTCACATCACGGGCTTAACGCTGGAGGGCAACAACCCGAGCATACCCGGCGCTCTGGCCTCGAACGGCGTCAACGTGGATGCCACGTCGGGCATCATTACGGTTTTCACGACGACGACGCCGAATTACACCAATTTGGAGATCGATCACGTCACGGTCCAGGACATTTATCTGCGCGGCATCGAGGCGCGGATGACCGGGACGATGAACATTCACGACAACACGGTGACGAATGTCGACGGCAGCGTCGATTTCTCCGTGGCCATCTTCAATCGCGACGGCGGCGGCACGATCAGCGGCAATACGGTGAGCATCACGCCGGACGCGATCAATGCGAATCACTCGCGCGGCACTCAGTTCCTTAATAACATCATCACGCACGCCCAAAGCGGCATTCACACCGATAACAGCGGTGATTCGGGTGGGACCAGCACCGATTTGATTGACGGGAACACCATTTCGCTGGGCGACCGGATGACAGCGCCCGCCAGCTACGGCATTTGGACACTCGCGCCGTATCAGACCGTCACGGTTCACGACAACACGATTTCGGACGTCGATATCGGTCTAGGAGTGTATGGCGGTGGCGGTGGAACGACGCAGTTCAATGGGAATACGGTCACTGCGAACTCCACGGGGCTGCTGGTAACAACAGACGCGATGGGCTTCGGCGACATGAATGCGTCCGCCTCAGTCACTGGCGGGAGCATTAGCGCCGGGAGCACCGGCATTCTGGTGCAAGACAGTTCTTCGGGCGCTAACACCGCTTTGGCGACGATCAGCGGCGTCGCGATTTCCGATTTGCAGCCTTCTACGATCGGTATCGACATCGAAGGGTCCGGCGCGTCGGCGAGTGTCAGCGATACATCGATCAGCGACTTCACGACGGGGATTTTGGACCACGGCGGCACGCTGGAGATCGGCTCGGGCAACTCGATCAGCGACACGTCAACGGGACTGCAAATCAGCGGCAGCACGGCGCAATTGACCGGGAATACGCTCAGCGATCTGATGTTCACCGGCCAGGGCACGTACATCACGCTCGATAGCGGCGCGCTAGGCAGTCCACGGCAGGAAATCGACGCCACGGCGGCGACGTTTGACGGCATCACGGGCGCTGACGCGGCGACCTTGGGCGACGACTACGCGATCGAAGACAAGATCACGGATTATCTGGACGGCGGCGCGGTCGGCTTCGTCCGGATCACACCCGATACCGTCTATGTGACACAGGCCAGTGAAAGCGTGGGTTCCGGCGGCAGCCCCGGTGCTGTTCAGCGCGGCGTGAATGTCGTGAATGACGCCGACCTGACGAATGACACGGTGAATGTGCAAGCCGGGACGTATGTGGGCAGCGTGCTCATTAACCAAACGCTAAGCCTGGTTGGCCCGAACTCGGCCAGTGATCCGACCAACGGCGGCTTGCGCGTCGGCGAAGCGATCATTAGGCCGGGCATCGATGGGGCCAGCCCGTACGGCGGCCAGACGCATACGACGCTGATTACGGTCAGGGCCAACGACGTTGCCATCAAGGGTCTGACGCTCGACGGCTCGAACGATAGCTTGACCGGTGGCGTCAATCTGACGAAGACGGGAATGACTCCGATCGTTTCGCACGCGATGACGGGTATTGGGTCGTTCGATTCGTCCACCATGTCCGCCATCGATGTGAGTAACTACACCGCGGTGCCGACCTATACCGCAATCAGCGGGCTAACGACGCAGAACAACATCATTAAGAACATCGCTTACCAGGGCATCGACATTGGCTTTGCCAGCAATGGCACGGCGAGCGGCAACAGCACGATCGATCACAACCTGATTCAGAACATCGGCGCGTACAACGATGAGGGCGATGCGATTCGCCTGTACAACAACTTTTACGCGGACGTGAAGTCGAACCAGATCGCCAACGTGCGAATGGGCGTGGAGGTGGGCAACTTCTATGATCCGAATCCGGGCGCGAAGGGCAGCGTGACCGATAACGACATTGCCACGCGGCGGCGGGGCGTGTTCTACAACAATATGTTCGGCAATCCGTCAGCCGTGCCGGTTACCGGCAACACCATTCATGCGGTGGCGGACGATACAACCAGCCCCGGGTTCGTCGGCTCGTCGTTGTGGACGGGCGTGTACATCATTTCGCAGCAGCAAAACGCCACCGCGACGTTCAGCGACAATAGCATTGACGGAGCCGGAAACAGCTATGGCACGTCGGCTGGTTACACCGTGCTCAACACGCAGTCAACGACTAGCGTGACGATCAGCGGCACGGCTTCGCCGCTCAATAGCATCAAAAACGTCACTCGCGGTATTTGGGAATACAACGGCGACCCCAACGGCTTCGGCGGCACTGCGATAACCGATATGGCGCTGACGATCAGCGGAGTGAAGATCTCGGCGACGGACAACGGCGTTCTCGTTGATGCGAGGGCCAATAACGAAAACGTCTCGGCGACAATTACCGGTGATACGGATATCACGACAACGGCTGCCGTCGGCATTGGGATTCTTGTCACCGGCGCGCATGCGAGCGCGAACATCACGGGCAATAACGCCTCGATTCACGACAACTTAATTGGCATCGACGTGGACGGTGGCTCGGCGACGATTACGAATAATCACCTGACAGGCAACGCGGACGGAATTCATGTCACCAATGCGGTTGGCACGGTGTTGATTAGCGACAACGTGATCACTGGCGACGGCGATGGCATCGATGTGGCGGGCAGCAGTGCGAACATCTTGCACAACTCGATTGACGTGAATGCAACGGGCATCGATGTGAGTGGCGCGTCGAATGTGACGATCGGCGATGGAAGCACGGGCGAGTCGAACGACGTGGCGGGTCAGTTATTTGGGATCAACGTGGATGGCGGTACGGTTGCCATCGACACAAATACGCTCAGCAGCAGCGGCGGGACGGCGCTGCAGATTCTAGGCGGCACGACGACGCTTAGTGACAATGCGATCAATTTGACCGACTTTGGCTCGACATACATTGAATACGACGTAAGCGGGGAACTCGACGCTACGACAAACACGTTCGACGGCGTTAATCCCTCGGCTCCCGCAACGACGCTGGCGCAGCTTTATGGCATTGAAGACAAGATTCTCGATGGACTTGACGAATCGCCTCGCGGCCTGGTGCGGATCGTTGCGGGGAATGTTTATGTGGCGAATAGTAGCGAAGTTCCGGCCGGCGGTGATCCAGGCGGTGCGGGCGCGATTCAGCGGGCGGTAACGTTGGCATCGGCCAATGATACGGTTTACGTGCAAGCTGGCACGTACGTCGGCGCGAGCGTCGTTGATAGCACGGATGGCGTTGTCGCGGGAGTGCAGATCACGAAAGCACTGACGCTGCTCGGTCCGAATGCCGGTTTTGATCCGCTAACCAACGCGACGCCGGCTAATGCAGAGGCGATTCTGGAGCCAGGGTCGTCTGATCCGAATTTAGACTCGAATGAGGTGGTCGGCATCGAGGTGCTGGCCAGTGGGGTCACGATCAAAGGCTTCCGGATTCGTGGAACGAACGACGTAACGCCGGGCTTCGTACACAACGGCGGCGTCACGTTTGAAGGCACGCCGATCGACCAGGCCGAAGGCATTGTTTCCTATCGCGGCGTGGGCAACATCACGGTTCAAGGCAATATCGTCGAGTACACCGATTACTCGGGCGTCGATTTTTACAATTACGACAATACGGCCGCGACATCGAACAACGTGATCTCGAACAACTTGATTCGCCATTTGAGCGATCAGCAGGGTTACGGTATTGGCGTCATCATTTACAACAATTTCTATGCCCAGGTGACGGACAACCTGCTGCAAGACGTTTATACGGGCGTGCAAACCGGCAATTTCTCGCAAGCGAACTCAGACAACAGTTTTGCCCCCGAGATTTCCGGTAACACGATTAACACTCGGCACACCGGCATCTTCTACAACCTCCATTATTCCGATGCTTCGGCCTTCAGTGTCGATGACAACACGATCACGGCACTGCCGAATACAGGCAGCACGCCGCGGCTGTGGACCGGCATTTTCGTCTCGTCTCAGCAGACGGCGGTTAGCGCCAGCTTCGCGAATAACTCGATCGACGGCACCGGCGCTACGTTTAGCGAGCATTCGTCGGGCTACATGTTCTACAACGATCCCACCTCGGGATCGCTGTCGGTGAGCGGCGGCAGCGTCAGCGGCGTGCAGTACGGCGTCTGGGCCAACAGCTACGAGGGCTATGGCCCGGGCAACGGCGATGCGGTGACGGCGACGGTTTCCGGCGTGGACATCAATGCGAGCCAGATTGGCGTGTACGTCGAAGATAGCGCCGGAAACACGTCGGTCACACACCCGAACATCTCGTTGACGATCAACGGCAACACAGATATTACCACAGCCGGTGGTGGCACCGGAATTTTGGTGAGCGGTGCGCACGCCAGCGCGACGATTACGGGTAATAGCAGCTCGATTCATGGGAATGGGATTGGCATCGACGTGAATGGCGGCAATGCGACGATCACGGGCAATCATATTTATGACAACACGACGGGCATCCGCTTTACGAATGGCGGCACGGGGTCGGTGGGTGGCGCGTTGGCGGCTGACGGCAACAATTTCGATGGCGGCGCGAGCAACGACAACGGCACGGATTTGGAGATCGACAACGCGGGGGTGACCATCGGTGGGAATAATTCGTTTGCCGGCGATACGCTGTTCATCAACAACCAAAGCACGACCAGTTACGACCTGACATCCAACGGCACGACGTTCGAGGGACTGAGCGCGGCGAATTTGGCCGATGATTTCCGGATTGAAGACAAGATTCACCACCGCATGGATACGGACCTGCCGGTGACGACGGGTTTGGTCACGTGGGTGGCGAACAATGTGTATGTAACCACGCCGGGCGGCGGCTCGACGGATTCGAGCATTCAGCGAGGCATCGATGCGACGCCGGTGGCCGCGAATCGGGTCGTGAACGTCGAGGCGGGGACGTATGACCAGATCGCGACGATTGACAAGTCGCTGACGCTACTGGGGGCTGCCAGCCACGGTTCGATCATCGCTCCGATGGGCGGCGCTCAGCAGACGGTGCTGACGGTGAACGCGGCGGGCGTGACGATCGACGGTGTGAAGGTGCAGGTGAATGAAAGCGACGACGGGAGCATCGGCGGCACGGCTCCGATTGCACCCGTGGGCATTGCTTCGGTCGGCGCTGGGGCCAATTTCACCGGTTTGACGATTACCAATACGCAGATCGTCTCGACTGGCGACAACAGTGTGCAATGGAGCAGTTCGCCGGGCCTGAGTTTGCGGGCAGCCGGGATCGTGCTGTACAACACAGCCAGTACGCCGTTTCCGTCGGTGACATTGACAAACAACGACGTGAACATCACCAGCGGCGCGAGCTTCTTCCAGCGGGCGGTATGGCTGGCGCAGCTCAACGCCCAGATCACCGGGAACACGTTCCAAGGCATTGCGAACGACCTGTTGTTCCAATTTGCCTCGGGCGGGGCATCGACAATCAGCAACAACACCTTTAGCGGACTGCAGGTCTCCGACGGCAGCAGTGCGGGCGTCGTAATCAGCGATCCGAACGGTGGCTCGCCCCTATCGATCACGGGCAACACATTTGCACCCACGGCGGCAGCCGTCAATTCGCTTCCGCTGCAAATCAATCGGAATGCTTCGAGCGGCTCGGCGATCGACATCAGCGGCAACACGTTCACGGGGTACAACCTCATCGGCGTCGATATCGGCGGCGCCCAGGACGTGAGTGTCACGGGCAATACTTTCACGCCGAAGGCTGGCGCGACGGGATTCACGAGCGTCCGTGTCGATTCGCAGACGGCGAGCAACAACGGCGCAACCACCACGCCCATCAATACGACAATCGATGGCAACACGTTCCATTTGAACGCCGGAGCGACGGGCACTGCGATTGCCATCGCCAATAACCTCTCAGGCGCGAATTTCACGGGCGTGAAGATTGGCCAAACGACCGACAATACGTACGACAGCGGCTTTACCACCGGTGTTTCCGTCACCGGCGGCAAGGCAACGATCAGCGATGCCATCGGCGGCGCGACGACGGGTGTTTCCGTCACGGGCGGCCAGGTGACGCTGACGAACAGTTCGCTTTCCGACAATACGACGGGCGTTTCGGTCACCGGGCCGGGTTCCTTGACTGTCCAATCGGGCAACACGATCTCGGGCGGCACGACGGGCCTGGTTTTGAGTGGGGCGACCGCGGGTCTCGTTGGTTCGACGCTCGATAACCTGATCTTTGCTGGCCAGACGGGCAACTACATCACGCTGACCGGCGGGGCGCTGGGCGGGGCGACGCCGACGCAGATCGACGCGACGGGCGCGAAGTTCGATGGCTTCCAGGCGGGTGGGCAGCCGGTGAATGCGACGACGCTGCCGAGCTTTTACGCGACGGAGAATAAGATTGCCGATTACTTGGACGACGGGACGCTGGGATATGTGAAGCTGAAGAACGGCAATGAGTTCGTGGCGCATGGCAGCTCGGTCGGACCGCAGGGGAGCGCAGGGGCGATTCAGCGGGGCGTGAACGTGGCGGCGGCGGGCGACACGGTGAATATCGAAGATGGGACGTACGTGGAGCAAGTGGTGATTTCCGGCGCGGCGAAGGACGGCGTGACGCTGCTGGGCCAGAGCCAGGCGGGGACGATCATTCAGTCGCCGGCAGTCGTCCCGGCGTTCTTCATGACATCCGCGGAAAATCATGCGGTTGTCTTGGTCGAAAATGCAAACGCTGACGTGAAGACGCTAACGGTCGATGGAAACGGCCAAGGAAACCCCAATAACCGTTT
>DASXLL010000205.1:0-30318 GCA_036496265.1 Pirellulaceae bacterium
GTCGATGGTGTCGTCCGCTGACGCCTTGGGACGGCGGGACGATGAAGGGGTCGGGAGTCGATTGCGAGAACGGTTTTCCGGTTGGATTCGACTACACCGCAATCGACTCCCGACCCCCTCGCGCTCTGACGCGCTGCGAAACAGTAACTTAGAGCGCCTACCGGAACTTATATAAACCCGAAGCGTAAGCGAGGGAATCGGACCAATTCGGGTGGTCCCTCGCTTACGCTTCGGGTTAGTGTTAGGCGCTCTTAAGCCAGAGCACTCAACGTCTGATGTCCCACGCCATTGAACGCATCGATCTCGCAGCCGAATTTCTGAGCCAGCGTGAGATGCAGATTGGCGAGCGGCGTGTTGGGCGCTAAAACAACGTGCTGGCCTGAGCTCAGTCGGCCGCCGCCTTTGCCAGCCAGAATGATCGGCAGATTCTCGCGGACGTGGCCGTTGCCGTCCTTCATTTCCGAGCCATACAGCAGAACCGTGTTGTCCAGCAAGCTGCCGTTTCCTTCGTCGATTCCCTTCATTCTCTCGATCAGCCAGGCATATTGCTCGATATACCACCGGCTGACCGCCGTATATTCCCGAACCGCGCCCGGCTCGTTCTTGTGGTGCGACATGCCGTGGTGATCGGACGTCACGCCCGGCAAGAAGTTAAAACTCTGCCGGCTGAACCCGTGGGCCATCATTAGCGTGCCGACGCGCGTCGTATCGGTCCACATCGCGAGCACCATCAGGTCCATCATTAGCCGCAGATGTTCGTCGCGGCGAGAAGGAATGCCGTCAGCCGGCGCAACCAGTTGGTCGGGCTTGGTGGGCGGCGTCCACGACCGCTTGGGCGGGTTGATTGCCCGATCGATTTGCACTTCGACCGAGCGGACGCTCTGCAAATACTCGTCGAGCTTGTGTTGGTCGTGCGTGCTGGCCTTCTGGCGAAGCGATTTGGCGTCGTCGAGCACCAGATCGACGATGCTCTTGCGATCCGCGGCCGCCCGCTTGGCCTCCGGGCTGTTCTGATTGCGAAACAAGCGATCGAACGCGACCCGGGGATTGATTTCAGGATTCAGCCGCGTTGTGGGCGAGCTCCACGAGCAGGTGTTCGCGAATGCGATCGGGTTGGTATTGTCGTTGCCTTGCCGCGGCGGTTCCGTTCCCAGCTCGATCGAGGGTAGCGGCGTATCGCCACCGATCTTTTGGGCCACCATTTGGTCGAGCGAGATTCCGTTGCGACCGTTTTGCAGTTGCGTGCCCGTGAGAAACGCGCAAGTCATCTGCACGTGGCCGCGGGCGCCCGCGTTGTCCAGATTCGAGATGACGAGCAGGTCCTGCTTGTGCTGCTCCAGCGGCTGCAGAATGTTCGACAGTCGAAAGTCGCGTCCTTCGCCGGCGATCTCCCAAGCGGGCGGAAAAACGCCGTTGGGCTGAATCAGGCACGCCAGCCGCACCGGCGGGGCAGCCGTCGATTCGGCGCCGCGGGCCCCGCGCATGATGTCCAGGCAGGGCAAGGCCAAACTGGCACCGAAGCCACGCAGAACGGTGCGACGCGGAATTCTCCAGTTGCTCGACATACGCGGCCCTTTCGGAAACGAGGCTATTCCTTGGTTAGGCATCACAAAAAGCTGGTGCGGCCCGCCGGGCCACGCCTGGGGCTAATCGCGAACTGTCTTCGCGATGCAAGGTCCCGCCCGGCAGGCGGGACCTACTATCATGACGCCGCGAGGGGCTACTCCACCGTATCCTGGTTGCTCTGGTTTTGAAACGGGTAACTGAGCACAGTTTGCTGCACCAGCGTCCTGGCTCGATAATTATCGGCTTCCACGGCGGCGGTAATTTTGGCGATCGCCGGCTCGTCAAAAAGCTCAAGTTTTCGGCCCAATGAAAATGACAGCAATTGCTCGACCAGATTGCGGACAAATGCCGCCTTATGTCGAGCAATCAGCATCTGCTTGAGCTCCGCCGGGCCGCGAAACGTCGCCCCGCCGGGCAGCTCGCCCGCGTTATCGACCGGTCGCCCGGCCTCTTCCTGCCGAAAACGGCCGATCGCGTCGAAGTTTTCCAGTCCGAAGCCGATCGGATCGATCTTGTCGTGGCAAACGGCGCACGACTCGTTGCGGCGATGCGAGAGGAGCTCCTCGCGCAGCGTTTTGTTTCGCGCTTCCCCCGCCTCTGGTTCTAGCGCGCCCGCATCGGGCGGCGGCTCAGGCGTCTTTTCGCCGAGCAGGGTTTCCAGGACCCACTTGCCGCGGACCACGGGACTCGTCCGACTGGCGCTGGAAGTAACCGTCAACACGCTCGCCATTCCCAAGAGGCCGCCGCGGTTGGGATCGTCGAGCTTGACCAACCGCATCTGCTCGCCGCGCACATCGTTAATGCCATAGAGCCTTGCCAGCGGCTCATTGACCCACGTCTCGCGAGCGTCGAGCAACGACAACAGGCTGCCGTTGTCTTTCAGCAGCGCCTCGAACATTGAAATCGGCTCTTGCTTCATCGCCTCGCAAAGCTGCGGAGTGAATTGCGGAAACTTGGCCTCGTCCGGCCGCAAGCTCTGACCAAGCGCCTCGGTGCCGAGCCATTGGCCGACGAACGCCGCAATAAACGCCCCGCCTTTGGCATCGGCCAGCATCCGCTCGACTTGCGAGCCAAGCACGCGAGGCTCCTGCAATCGCCGTTCGGCGGCCAGCTTGAAAAGTTCGTCATCCGGCATCGACTGCCAGAGGAAATACGACAGCCGGCTGGCAAGCTGATAATCGTCAAGCCGATATTCGCCGGCGACCGGGCCGAATTCGTTCCGATACAGAAAGTTCGGCGAGACCAGCACCGACATAATCGCCAGCTTCACGGACTGCTCGAACGAATCGCCTCGCACCGCCGCGCGATCATAAAGCTTGAGATAGCGGTCGACCTCTGCCTTTTCCACGGGCCGGCGGAACGCACGTGGCAGGAAGTCGGTCAGGATTTTCTGAGCGGCATCGCGAGGTGTTTTCGTTTCCGTCGGCCTGGCGGTGAAGATGCGACTGCGCTTGCCGTCTCCATCCGGATGCACGGGCCCGCGAATCTCGATCCAGTCGATCGCGATCGGCCCCGTCGGCTCGGCAGCCTGCTGCTGCGGCCGGTTGGGCATTGGCGTGAGCTGCGCCGGAATGTGCGCCACCGCATCGACCAGCCGCTTGTTATCCGTCAGTCGCTCGCGATTGTGCTCTTCATAGCGGCGGTCAAATTCCTCGCGCGATTGGCCCAGCTCTTTTGCTAGCGCGTCTTTCGCTTCGTCCCAGATTTTGCCGCGCTCGATGACATATCCCTTGAAGCGGGCGATCTCGCGCGGATCGCCATCGGTATTTAGAACTCGCAGCCACTCATGTGGTCGTTGCACCGCGAGCGCTCCCGCATCGACGCGCCGGATGAGTTGCCTGACTTCCGGCGGCTCGTTGCCAGTCGCGGGAAAACGCGGAAAATGCTTCTCCGCTTCCTGCGAGACGGTTGCTTCCACGTTCGGCGGCAAGGGTTTGCCTTTTGCCGTCTGCTGCGGCGCCGTCTTCCCCTTCGCTTTGGCTTTCGCCTTTTGCTGCGCTTGTTGAATCGCGGCTGCCTGCGGCGCTGGCGGTGCATCCACGCCCGGCCCTTGAATATTCCATGTCATTTGCCGACTGCCTTGCTTGATAAAGCAAGTCAGCGTGGCGAGTTCTGGCTCCGTGGAGCGGGTCACCACATCGCCAATCGTCTCGCCATCCAGACGCAGGCGACCGCCGGCCCTGCCCCGCGCGCTGCGAATTCGCGCCGTGAAGCGGTAAAAGCCGTCGAACGGAAACCGTACCGAAGTATAGAGCGTCATC
This sequence comes from Pirellulaceae bacterium, assembly GCA_036496265.1. Taxonomy (GTDB): domain Bacteria; phylum Planctomycetota; class Planctomycetia; order Pirellulales; family Pirellulaceae; genus CAYLLN01. The sequence goes on from DASXLL010000205.1 coordinate 3,828, forward strand.
TGCCCGCGATTCAGCACATAGCCCACAAAGCCGTCGCCAAAATCTCGCGGCTGCTCGCGCGTTTCCGTCATCAGCATCTGTTCGGTTTCGAAATGCTGCGTCGTCGGCTCATGCTCCAGCGCGATGCAGGCATCAAGCGCCGCCTCCGCCGCGCCCAAATACTTCTCTAATAACGCAGGCGTAAGAAAAAGCGCATCGCGATCCGTGTTGAAACCGCTCGCGCCCGCGCCATCCGCCGAAAACTCCGCCCCCGGATTGAGGTCGATTCCGAGCAGGTCGCGCAGCGTGTGGTTGTATTCCTCGCGCGTCAGCCGCGGGATCGTCACCCTACCCGGATTGCGAATCTTCGTCCAATCGATGGCCAGCGCCGCTTCGGCCCACGCGACCAGCGCCCGCCGCTCCCCCGCCGTCGGCAGCGGCGCCTCCGGCGGCATCTCCTCGTTCTTCAATTGCTCCAAAACCTTCTGCCACGTCTTGCGACCGGCCAGCGAACTCGGCCGCTCGCCAATCGCCGTTAAATCCACATCCGCCTGATGCTTTTCCGGGCTATGGCAGCGGACGCAATAGGTCTTGAGCAGAGAGGTGGAGTCGTCCGCCGCCAGCGCGCATGTCGTCGGCCCAAGCAGCGCAAAACCAATGACAATTTGCGAAAATCGGACGTAAACAGACATAGACACGCAGGCTGGAATGACCAAAAAATCGCGAGCCGGCAGATGCAGGACTAACGCACGGCGGGGCGGGGGGGGAATCGTAGCGGGAGGCATCCATTCTAGCGACGAATCACTTGGCACTGCAAACCAATTGCTGCTTGAATGGCCGTCAAATCTCAGCATTGTCATCACGCTTTCGCGCACAAAGCGCGCGAAACACGACTGGATTTCACCATCGCCAATCGCGAACAAAAGACACTGCGATCCGCACGCGTGTCCGTCTTCGCGGTGAACTGATCTAATGGCCGGATGCCTACGGTTTCAGAAGCATTTTTAATCGCGGTGAATCAGCTGCAAGCTGGACTTTTGCCAGACGCGGAGCAATCGTGCCGCGAAATTCTTGCGGCGGACGCTAACTTTGCTGATGCCTGGCACCTGTTAGGCGTAATCGAACAGGCGAAGGGCAACCATGAGCTGGCGGCTGATTACTTAGGCCGGTGCCTGGCACTCAATCCATCGGATGCAGAGGCGCATAATAACCTGGGCGTTGCCCTGCGGAAGTTGCAGCGAACCGACGACGCCATTGCCAGCTTGCGCAGTGCGGTTCAGCTGCATCCGCAGTTCGCTGAGGCTCAATACAATTTGGCGAGTGCGCTTCATGAACTAGGAAGCCTTGACGAAGCCATTGCCTGTTATCTGGAAGCGCTAAGGATCAGACCGGACTTCGCGGATGCAGCGCACAATCTGGCCAATGCGTTGCGGGACACAGGCAAATTTGACCAGGCGATCGCATGCTACAGGCGCGCGATCGAGCTGCGTCCTCAGCATGACGAAACGTTTTGTAATCTGGCTACCGCCATTTATTTAAGCGGCAGAGCTGACGAAGCCGTGCCGATTTATCGGCACGCTTTGGCGCTAAACCCAATGTCTGTGGAAGCTCTCAATCGGCTGGGCGTCGCTCTGACGACGCAGCGTCAATTGGACGAAGCGCTGGCTTGTTTCGAGCGGGCATTGGCGCTGCAACCAGAAAACGTCGAAGTGCTGAATAACATGGGCAACACGCTGAAGGATGCCGGTCAAGTCAATTCGGCGATTGACTGTTACCGCCGCGCGATCGCACTTCGTCCGGATTTCGTGCGGTGTCACAGTAATCTGCTGTACACGATCCAGTATTCTCCGGAATATGACGCTCATGCCATTTACGAAGAGCATCGTCGTTGGAACGATCACCACGCGGCGCCATTGGCGAGGGCGATTCGACCACATAGCAGCGACACAAATCCAAGCCGCAGATTGCGAATCGGCTATGTCTCGCCTTGTTTTCGAAACCACTGCCAATCGCTGTTCACAATTCCGCTTTTCTCTGCGCACGATCGCAGTCAGTTTGAGATTATTTGCTATTCCGACGATTTTCTGACCGACGAATTTACAGAACGTCTGAAATCTCTCGTCGATGGTTGGCGAAACATTAAGCCCCTTACCGATCAACAAGCGGCCGAGCAGATTCGTGACGATCGAATTGACATTCTGGTGGATCTGACAATGCACATGGCGCACAGCCGGCCGCTGTTGTTTGCTCGCAAGCCAGCGCCCGTTCAAATCTGCTGGCTGGCATATCCTGGAACGACGGGCATAGCCGCAATGGATTACCGGCTCACGGATCCGTACTTGGACCCGCCGGGCGAGGACGAGGGATGTTACTCCGAGAAGTCGATTCGACTCGCGGATACATTCTGGTGCTACGATCCCTTAACAACTGAGCCAGCCGTTAATCCGCTTCCCGCAGTCAAGAACGGCTTCGTGACGTTTGGCAGCCTTAACAATTTCTGCAAAGTCAATGAGCAAGTGCTTGCGCTGTGGGCCAGAGTGCTCAAGACAGTCGATCGCTCGCAACTCATGCTGTTGGCGCCGGAGACGAGGCATCGTTCCTATGCGATCGAGTTCCTGGAGAGCGCGGGCGTTTCCTCCGGACGCGTCCGTTTTGAAGATCTTCGCTTGCGCCGCGACTATCTGGAGCTTTACCATCAGATTGACATCGGGCTCGACACTTTTCCCTACAACGGACATACGACAAGTCTCGATTCGTACTGGATGGGCGTGCCTGTGGTGACGATGGCCGGCGAGACCGTTGTTGGCCGGGCCGGCGTCAGCCAGCTCATGAATTTGAAGCTACCTGAGCTAATCGCTCGCTCACCCGACGAATTCGTCGCGATCGCCTCCGGCTTGGCAAAAGACCTTCCGCGGCTCGGTGAAATTCGGTCAACGCTCAGGGCACGGATGGAAGCATCGCCACTGATGAACGGTCCCCGGTTTGCGCGCAGCATTGAAACTGCGTATCGAGAGATTTGGCGTGCGTCGTGTGTGGGCTTCGAGCCAGCTCACATTTAGTGGATTGAGCGCATCGCCATTCAATCCGAAGCTACAACTCTAGAACGCCCAACTACTTCCAGCCTTCCCTCGACGCATTCGCAATAAAAACTTCAAACTCTAGCGTCGCGATCGACTGTCTCCAACTCGAAACGTGCATTAAAGGACCTCGGCTGTTAGACTGGCAACCTACCGGAATTTTTTTGACATGCAAAAGCGCCCCGCCTTCACCCTTGTCGAGCTTCTCGTTGTCATTGCCATCATTGGTGTGCTCGTTGCGCTGCTTCTGCCGGCGGTGCAGGCCGCCCGAGAAGCCGCCCGGCGATCGCAATGCACCAATAACCTGCGGCAGCTCGGTCTGGCTGCCCACAACTTTCACGATATCAACGGCGCTTTTCCCAAGCAAACGTCGCCCAATGCCCAGACGGGCGTCAGCTGGCTGTGCCTGATTTTGCCCTTCGTGGAACAGAAAGCGATCGCCGATCTGGTTCAGCCGGGGCAGCCTACCTATCAAGCGGGCCAAAATGCTAACCGCGTGCTCGGCCGCTACAAAATTCCCGGGTTTTATTGCCCGAGCTACGTCGAAGTACGCTCCAGCAGCACGATCGACGACATCACCGGCTTCGGCATTGCGTACACGACGCACTATGTCGGCAACATGGGGCCGGTCAGCACGACGACGAGCACGACCAACCCCGGCTACGCGGCGATCACCGGCGGTGCTCAAGGCGCCATGGCCTGCGAAGGAATTTTCCCGATCAGCCCCGTCGTTGTCACGCAGAACCCGCTCAACCCCGAAGGCGTCCGCCTCTCGATGGTCACCGACGGCACCAGCAACACGCTGATGACGTTTGAGGTTGCTTGGAAAGGGCTCGAGCTGTCACCCGGCTCGTTCCGGGCGTGGGTTCGCGGGGTCACCTGGCTTAGCGATTCGACCGGCGCCAAGAACATCCAAAACGCCATGAACACCGTTCGCTACAACGGCGGCGGCAATTACAACAGCGTCAGCCTCGGCAGCAACCACCCCAGCGGCTGCAACGCCGGCATGACCGACGGCAGCGTGCGGTTTGTCGGCAAAAATATCGACCTGAATAATGTCCTGCTGCCTCTGGCCAGTCGCGCCAGCGGTGAAACGGTCACCAGCGAATGATTTTCCTTAGCGTCAAACGCGTACTCCTTGGTATCGCGCTGCTCGGCAGCATCACTGGAGCCGCCGGCTGCACGACCGACAGCGGACCAACGCGCTACCGCGTCTCGGGCGAAGTCCGCGTGAACGGCGAGCCAGTGCCCTACGGTGAAATTCTTTTCACGCCCGATGGCGGTAAAGGCAATTCCGGCCCGCAAGGCATCGCCATGATTCAGAACGGCAAATACGACACCGCCGGAACTCGCGCTCCCGGCGTCGCCGGTGGACCAACCGTCGTTCTCGTCACCGCGCTGGCCGACAACAAAGGCAAGCTCATTTGTGAGTACCAATTCAGTCTCGACTTGCCCAAATCGGACACGACCCACAACATCGAGGTTCCCGCCTCGGCTCTCCCCAAGAAGTCAAAAGCCCCTGAGATTTGAACGCGTCGGTCCATTTCGCTACTCAACCAACCGGTAAAAGCGGATGGCATTGTCTCGCAACAGCAGCCGCTGCTCATTCGCCGGACGACTCGCGATGATCTGCTTAAGTGCGGCAACCCAGTCGCGGAGCGGGGCCCCATTGAGACAGACAGGCCAATCGCTGCCGAAAATGACGCGCTGCGGGCCAAAGGCGTCGAGGCAGTGATTGACAATCGGCGCGAGGTCTTCCGCGGACCACATTTTCGGAACGCGGGCGACGATACCACTGATTTTGCAGATCACATTTTTCGCGCTAGCGACACGATCGAGCCCGCGACGCCACTCGTCGGCAGTGTGGCCTGGTTTGGCGTCGGTAAGCCGCGAGTCGCCAGGATTCAGGAACGCCTCCGGATCGGCGTTGCCGCAGTGGTCGAGAATAAACTTGGTGTTAGGGCATTTTTCAGCCAGTGCAGCACCGTCGGTAAGTTCCTGCGGCCGCAGGCAGAGGTCAAAGCTCAGGTTCAACTCGCCGAGCGATCGAATACCGCGCAAAAAACTGTCTTGCAGGCAATAGCCGGCGGGTGTGCCGCCGCCGTGCAGCACCTGACGAATGCCTTTGATATAAGGGCTATCCTTGAATTGCTTAACGTACGCGACAAACGACTCGCTCGCCGGCCGACCGGAGACGACCGCGGCGATCGTAGGCGCGGTTTTGCTTTTGCAAATCTCAATCAGGTGCTCTGCTTCGGCCTGTTGCTGCGACGGCTCAACGTCGACTTCCATGTAAATTGAGTTTTTGATGCCGGTGCCCTCGATCGCCGCTAGATAGTCGGACATGACATAACTGCGGTCTAGCAGCGATCCGGCTTTAATCCACGGCAGCGTGAACTTGCTCCGGTCCCAGAGATGCTGATGGCAATCGATGATAGGGATTTCACTGTTCACGGCTGATTGGCCTTGAGCTATGGCGGTCGGAAAAACGGCCGCGGCGACGAGAGATGCCGTTGCGGCGGCGGACGATTGGCTTAAGAATTGACGACGGTTGAGACGCATGGAAGTGGAATCACGACGGTGGCGTTGATAATGGTGGGCACAGCCCACCCTACGATAGTACGGAGTGTCGCGGCATGTTGCACGTCAAGCGAATCAGTTTTTTGTCGTTTGCATTAACAGCGGCCGCGTCGATCGCCTGTGCCGACGATTGGCCGCAGTGGCGCGGCCCTCAGCGCGACGGCGTCTGGCGGGAGACCGGCATCGTCGAGAAGTTTGCCGGTCAAAACCTCACGCCCGAGTGGCGTGTTGAGATCGGCTCCGGCTATTGCGGTCCCACCATTTCCAAGGGACGTTTGTATGTGATGGACCGCCGTGCGAAACCCACGGAAGTCGAACGCGTGTTGTGCCTCGACGAGAAGACCGGGAAGCAGATGTGGATCCACGAATATGCGTGTGCCTACAGCCGAGTAGGCTACCGCTATCCGGCCGGACCACGGGCCTCTGTAACGATTAGCGATGGGAAGGCCTACGCGCTGGGATCAACTGGCCAACTTCATGCTTTCGACGCCGTCAACGGTCAAATTCTCTGGCACAAGGATCTCGACGAGCAATACCGCATCGATATGCCGAATTGGGGAATTACCGCCGCGCCTCTCGTTCACGATAAACTCGTGATTTTGCACGTCTGCGGCCAAGGCGCGTGCGTCGTGGCGCTGAACAAAGACACCGGCGAGGAGGTCTGGCAGGCGCTTAGCGATCGCGGGCAATACAGTGCGCCGATCGTTGTGCATCAAGCAGGAAAGCCCGTGATTCTATGCTGGGTCGGTGACAGTGTTGCCGGATTGGAAGCGCCGACAGGAAAAGTGCTGTGGCGCTACCCTTGGAAACCGCGAAACATGCCGATCGGCGTCGCTTCGCCGGTCGTGGAAAATGATCGCGTGTTTTTCACGTCGTTCTACGATGGCTCATTATTGCTAAGGCTGCTGCAGGACAAGCCGGACATTGAAAAGATTTGGCAAATTGCGGGGCGTGACGAAAAAAACACCGACGCGCTGCATTCGATCATCGCGACGCCTGTGTTTGAAAACGGTTACATTTACGGCGTCGATAGCTACGGCGAGCTGCGCTGTCTCGACGCCAGCGACGGCCATCGCGTCTGGGAAGACACGACCGCCGTTCCACGGGCCCGCTGGAGCACCATTCATTTCGTCAAAAATGCCGATCGTTACTTTCTCTTTAATGAACGCGGCGATCTGATCATCGCCAAGCTGTCGCCCAAAGGTTACGACGAAATAAGCCGAGCCCATTTACTCGAGCCGACGCTCGATCAACTGCCACAGCGCGGCGGCGTTTGCTGGTCGCATCCGGCGTTTGCGAACAAGCACATTTTTGCCCGGAATGACAAAGAACTGGTTTGCGTGAATCTGGCGGTGGAGAAGTGATGCGTGTTATAGTGGAGCTTAGTGGAATGGCATCAAGTTAAGGAGTCAGACAACAACATGTAGTGGTTTAAGATCGAACGCATGCACAACGCCTTGTGCATGCACTTCCTTATCTTGATGCCATTCGAGCTTAGTGCTTTATGGTTGACGCTTCGAATCTTCAATACGTTCACGACGCGACCGGGAAACCCGTCGGTGTCATTATTCCCATTGAAATCTGGCAGGAGATCGAGTCGGAACGCGAAACTGCCTATCTGCTGAATAGCCCCGCCATGAAGGAACGGTTGCTTGCCGCCAAGGAGCGGTCAAACGGAATTTCTCTAGAGGATGCTCGTGCGAAGCTTGGAATTTGATTCCGCCGCATTTGAGGATCTTGCCTGGTGGGTCGTCCACGACCGGAAGACGGCGCTGCGGATCATTCGATTAATTCAAGAAATACAGCGCGATCCATTCGCGGGGATTGGTAAACCTGAGCCGCTCAAACACGAACTTGCCGGTTGTTGGTCGCGGCGAATCGATAGCGAGCATCGACTTGTGTACCAAGCAGCGCACGAAAAGATTCGAATAGTTGCCTGTCGTTATCATTACTAGCGTACGTTTCTTCCCGTCATGCAACATTCGGATGACCTTTCGCGCACCACGCGACATTGTGTCCGGTGCTCCATTGAGGGTATACCGACGATTTGGTAGCAAGATTGACCATCTGCGGAGTGCCGGTACAATCGGACGTGGCCAGACACGCCGCAACTTGATCTTCTTCGACGACTTTGGTGTTTGGCAGTTATTGAAGCGGCACCCTTGATGTAGAGGCGCTCGCTGCGGTGCATGATCTCGCCGCGGCGGGCTTTCACGGCGCGCATGCACGTCCGCCGATTAGCAACTTGTGTCGAAGTTCAGACGCCGGCCAAGCTGAACCTGTTTCTCGAGGTTCTCGGTAAGCGCGGCGACGGCTATCACGAGATCGAGACGCTGATCGTCGGCCTGGGCCTGTATGACACGCTCATTTTTACGCCGAAGGACACGCATGAAATAACGCTCCATTGCCGCTGGGCGTTGGGAGCGACCGCCGAACGAAATCGTACAGAGCCTGCTTCGGCAATCGCTGCGATTAATGACGAAATTCCGTCCGGCCCGCAAAATCTCGTTTGGCGAGCCGTCGAATTGCTCCGCAATGAAGCCGATGTTCGCGGCGGCGCGTCCCTGGAGCTTGTGAAACGCATTCCCGCGGCGGCCGGGCTCGGCGGTGGTTCCAGCGATGCCGCAGCGGCGTTGGTTGCGGCTAATCTCGGTTGGCAATTGAATTGGCCGCGCGAGCGATTGGTTGAGTTGGCCGCAAAAATAGGCAGCGACGTCCCATTTTTTCTCGTCGGCGGCGCAGCGATTTGTCGCGGCCGCGGCGAACGCATTGAACGGACTGCCGCGCGGCGGCTGCATACCGTCGTCGTTCGCCCGCCGGTAGGAATCTCGACGGCCGACGTTTACAAGGCGTGTCAGGTTGCGGACAAACGGGCCACGGTCGATCGAATTCAATCGGCCCTAGCTCACGGCGCCCCGGCTGAAATCGCTCGACTGATGACGAATCGGCTTCACTCGGCCGCTGAAGGCCTAACCCCCTGGATTGAAGAATTAAAGACTCGCTTTGAAGGCGAAGACGAGCTCGGCCACCAGATGAGCGGCAGTGGTTCGAGTTATTTCGGCATTTGTCGCTCGGCTCGCAGCGCTCGCCGGGTGGCGGCGCGGTTGCGGGCCAGGCGCTCTGGCGCGGTGTTTGCTGCGACCACGGCAGCCGCCATGAAATGACTGCAATTAGAGGATGGATATACGCGAGGCGACCACTTGGAGGGCAGCCATGGAAATTACCGAGGTTCGCATCAAGCTAATGGAAGACACCGACGATCGCCTGCAGGGCTTTTGCTCGGTCACGTTCGACAACTGCTTCGTCGTTCGAGACCTCAAAATCATCGACGGCACCAACGGGCCGTTCGTCGCGATGCCCAGCCGCAAGCTGACGAGTCATTGTCAGCAGTGCGGCGCCAAGAATCACTTGAAGGCGCAGTACTGCAATCAATGTGGCGCGCGGCAGCGCGACGACCGCGCCGTGCGCGACTCAGAAGGTCGTGCAAAGTTGTATGCCGACATTGCTCATCCGATCAACTCACAATGCCGAGAAATGATTCAGAGTCGCGTCATCGCCGAATTTCGCACGGAGCTCGACCGTGCCAAGCAGCCCGGGTATGTCTCGCGTTATGAAGACGATTACGATGACGACGTGGACACTTCGACCTACACCACGACCGACGAAGCTCATCGCGGCCCTCCGGCGCCAGCCGCGATGCCGCAAGTTCAGCCCCCGCAATCGCAACCTCCTGCCCCGCATATCTTGCCAGCGGCGCCGCCGACCGGCGGAACGCCTTCCACCGGCGGCCCCCATTTCACAACCGCTCCTCAGCGAGACACAATGAAGGAGTCGCGCGAAGCGCCGTCCCAGCGCCAGCCGCCGCGGAATGAGTTTGGCGCGGGGATTTTTTAATGCGACTGGGATTTCCGTCGCCTGTTGCCAGTGCATGCTGATTCTGATTGATAATTACGACAGCTTCGTCCACAACCTCGCGCGGTATTTCCAGCGGCTGGGACAGGAAACGCTGGTTGTGCGCAATGACGCAATCGCCGCAGCTGAGGTTATTGAGCGGCAACCCGAAGCAATCATCCTTTCACCGGGCCCCTGCACTCCGGCCGAAGCCGGTTGTTCGCTCGACGTCGCGCGCCTGGCTGCGGGAAAAATCCCGCTACTGGGTGTCTGCCTCGGCCATCAGGCCATCGGGGCGGCGTTCGGTGCGGAAATCGTGCGAGCCCAGGAGCCAATGCACGGCCGCGCAAGTTGCATCACACATGATGGACGCGATCTGTTTGTGGATCTACCGAACCCGCTGATGGTTGGCCGCTACCATTCGCTTGTCGTTGGCGAAGCAACTTTGCCGCCGGATTTGAATATCACGGCTCGGAGCGAAGATGGCACGATCATGGCCTTCGCACATCGCGAATGGCCCGTTTTTGGCGTCCAGTTCCATCCGGAGTCGATTTTGACCGAGCAAGGTTATTTGCTGTTGGCCAACTTTCTGCGGCTGGCTGGCATTAAAAGCGGGGGAAAGTCGCCGCTAAGTGAAGATGAGCGTCCCATTGCGGCAGCCGCGGCGACCGTGCCCGCAGGGCCAGTCACGTTTTGATACGATGTGGTCAACTTGCCATGCCGACCACTGATTCGAGCGAAGTTTCAACCGACGAGCTGATTCTGGAGGGCATCGTCGTAAGTTGCGACGAAACGGGAGCCACCAATATCGCTCCCATGGGCCCGCGCGTCGATCGGCAGCTTACGCGGTTTGTCCTGCGGCCGTTTCAGACGGCGCAGACTTATCAAAACGTGAAAGCAACGGGCCACTGCGTGTTTCATGTCACCGACGACGTGCTGTTGCTGGCGCGCGCGGCCGTGGGGCAGCTTGAAATCCCCCCGAAATTGGCACGGATCGACGGCTTCGACTGTCCGCGGCTGGCGGATGCTTGCCGGTGGTTTGCGCTTCGAGCCGAGTCAATTGACGATGCGGCCGAGCGGGCGACGATCGTCTGCCAAGTCGTTCAGCACGGCGAGGTGCGGCCGTTTTTCGGTTTCAACCGCGCCAAACACGCGGTACTCGAAGCTGCTATTCTAGCCACGCGAATTGGCATCCTCGCCGCTGAAGAGATCGACCGCGAAATGGAGCGATTGGCAATTCCGGTGCAAAAGACGGCCGGCGAGCAAGAACGGCAAGCCTTTCAATTGCTGCGCGACTATGTCACCGCGCGTTTAATGAAAAAGTAGCGAGCCATGTCGCCCGTCGTTCACATTACCGCTCCGAGCCGCCTGCATTTTGGTCTCTGGTCGCTCGGCGGCGCGGGCACACGGCAATTCGGCGGCGTGGGAGCGATGGTCGAGCATCCGGCACTTCGACTCAGCGCCACGAAGGCGCCAAGTTTTATCACGGACGGCGAATGTGCCGATCTGGCGGCCGAATATGCTCGGCGGTGGTCGGCATTCCACCGTTTGGAAATATCGAATTGCTGTCTGACGATCGAGCAAGCGATCCCAAAGCACTCGGGCCTCGGCAGCGGGACGCAATTGGCACTCTCGGTGGCTGCCGCGCTCAATGCGTTTGCTGGATTGCCTAGTCAGACGCCGCAGGAATTGGCGCTGAGTGTCGGCAGGGGGCTGCGGTCGGCCGTCGGCACTTACGGCTTTGTGTTCGGGGGGCTGATCGTCGAACAAGGCAAATTGCCCGACGAGCCGATCTCGCCGCTCGATTGCCGCATTGATCTTCCTGACGAATGGCGCTTCGTTTTGCTGCGACCGCGAGGACTCGCTGGCCTGGCCGGGCGCGACGAAACCGAAGCGTTTGCCGCGCTGGCCGCTGTGCCGCCTGAGGTGACCGAACAATTGGTCGCCGAGACGCGTGACCGCCTCGTTCCGGCGGCAGCGATGGCCGATTTCCCTGCTTTCTCTCAAAGCCTTTATCATTACGGCCGCATGTCCGGCGAAATTTTTGCCGCCCGGCAGGGCGGGCCGTATAACGGGCCGGTCATTGCGGATTTGGTCGAAGAAATCCGCAGCCGCGGCTTCGACGGCGTCGGTCAAAGCTCTTGGGGGCCGACGGTGTTTGCGGTCGCACCATCTGAATCGGCGGCGAAAACGCTCGTCGAGGAATTGCAGCACGGTGTTAGGGCGGAGTTAGAAGCAATCGTCACCGCGCCGGCGAATCAGGGTGCGCGGATTGAAGCCCGAGGCGTTGCGGTGGTCGAACCAGTCCTCACGGATTAGCGTAATAGGCGACATGACTTTCTCTCGACCGCTGCCGCTTCGGCCGTGCCACGCCTTATGTGTATTGTTCCTATTTGTCGTCGCCACCGGCTGTCCGGAACAGAAGCCGGCGGGAGAACAATCGGGCGAGCCGAAGCCAAAGTCGCCACTGGTCCTTCTGGTCGTCGATGATCCGAAGTTGGGCGACGCGGTGGCGCGGGAATGGCGGGCGAGAACCGAAGACGAGGTCGTCGTTCGCGCCGCGTCGGCCGCGGATATCGAAAAAGCCAGCCGCCTGCCCGCCGATGCCATTATTTTTCCGACCGGCATGATCGGCAGCTTGGCTGAGCGCGGGCTCATTGGGCCGCTCGATTCGGCGGCGCTGGAAAGTGCTGACTTTAACTACCGCGATATCTTCGACCAAATTCGGCTTCGCGAGATGAAGTGGGGCGACAAGACGTTCGCCGGGCCGCTGGGGTCGCCACAGTTGCTGCTCGCATATCGGGCAGACGTTTTCGAGAAGGCACAAATCTCGCCGCCGAAGACCTGGAGCGAATACCAGCGGGCAATTGAAAAATTGCGCGATCGCGCGGCGCTGGGTGGCTTAGCACAGGCCGAAGGTCAGCCTTGGCTCGCGTCGATTGAGCCGCTGGCGGAGGGATGGGCGGGGCAACTGCTGCTGGCGCGGGCCGCGGCTTATGCCATGCATCGTGATCAGGTGTCGCCGCTGTTTCGCTTTGAAACGATGACTCCGCTGATCGATCAGCCACCGTATCGGCGGGCGCTCGAAGAACTGGTTACCGCGACGAAAAAAGCCGGATCCGGCGGCGAGCGCATGACGCCGCAAGCCGCGCTGACGGAACTGCGAGCCGGACGCTGCGCGATGGCGCTGACCTGGCCGTCTGCGGAACTCGTCGATTCATCAAGTCGGTCGGCGGATGCGACGGTTCGATTCGCCATGCTACCTGGCGCGACGGAGGCTTATCGGTTTGCCACGAAGTCGTGGGAGAAACGCGGTGAAGAGGACAGTATTCATGTGCCGCTACTTGCCATTTCCGGCCGCATGGCAGCCATTTCGGCGACGAGCGCAGAGCCGCGCCGGGCTGAATCGTTGGTTCTGTGGCTCGCAGGCAGTGACGTCAGTCAGCAGGTTGCGCCGCACAGCTTGTCAACGACCCTCTTTCGGCAATCGCAATTGGCGAACAGCAGTCGGTGGACGGGCGGACTGCCGGCGGAGGCCAGCCGGCAATACGCGGAGACGCTGGCCCAGACGCTGAGCCTGCCGCGTTCCTTTCCGGGGCTGACACTTCCCGGGCGTGAAAAGTATTTGGCGGCGCTCGATAAGGCGGTCCTGCAGGCGCTCGGCGGCAAGGCAGCCGACGAAGTGCTTGCCGAAGCGGCAAAACAGTGGGGCGAGATCACCGCCGAGTTGGATGTGGACAAGCAGCGGCGGGCCAACGCGCGAAGCTTGGGGCAGGCGACGCCGTAGTGTTGCCTTTCTCTCTGCGAAAGGAGCGGGGCTTTCGCGGAATGAAAGCCGACACTACTCGGCCATGTCGCGACTTATACTGTCGGGACCCTTGCCGACGGTTTTTTCGTACGTGCCGTCGCCCGATTTCACATACTTCGTGAAGCCGAGACGGTCGAGCTTCTTGTCGTCAGCGGCCGAGCGAGCCATCGCGCTATCCGACCACTTACCACCGACAGCCGGGGCGCAGAATACGCGGCGAATGGGAACACCCGTCTCCGGATGCTTCTTCAGCGGCTCGTCGGCCATGCTCTGGAAAAATTCAAACTGCTCGCCGGGCGAGTCGTCGGCGGTAACGGCTTCGTAGAGATAGAGGGGCATGGCTGGAGAACCAATTCATCCGGCAACGAACCACAGTGAATTCTATTTTTACTTGTACTCACGAGGTTGGCTGGCGGCAATGCTCAAATGACAACGTAGCAGGACTTTACCCGCGATTCCCCGCCGTTTTCTATTTGCCGTCGTGTTCCTGCGGCAAAAATGGAATCAGGCGGGGGCGGCGGTATTTGTGGCCGCAAATGGCGCCGTGGCGGGAGTGAAGCTGGCGAAAATCATCGCGCAGGAACGACCAGAGCTCGACCGGCGGATTTTCGGCGAGCCAGCGATCGGCGAGATGGCCCATTTCCTCGTCATACTCGGCTTGGGAATGCGTGTGCGCGTGATAGCGGCCGGCGTGGCGACGGATATCGCCGTTGAACTCGGGGCTGATGTGCCACAGCTCGTGCAGCACGGTGATCAGCTTCTCGCGAAGGTCGAGGTTTTGAAACCGCGGCAAGTAGAAGCTGAGAATGTAGAGCATCTCGCGGCCGCTAACGTCCCGTACCGGCTCAACCGTCATCTGGCGGCCCCGGCGGGTCATCGTGTGACTGCCGTGCGCAAAGCGGAGTGGCGTTAGGGAAGCAAAAATGCCGTGCTGGACTGCCTTCCGCGTTTGGCAGACGCTTACGGCCACACGGGTCATGTCGATGTGTGACAGCTCGCTGAGCCGAGCGATAACATCGTCGCAGAGGCGGCGAATGTGGAGCGTGAAATCAAACGCGGGACGAACTGGGCCAACTGTGGGCGGTTCGGCGGGGGCAATTGAACGTTCCATGTTCAATAGCCGGGAGCAAACCTGCTCCCGGGGAAGCGGCGATTAACAATCGATTGGCAGCGCTCCGGGACCAAGTTTGGTCCCGGCTAATCGAAATGCGCTACGCTTTGGCTGTCTCGACGTTCTCATCCGTAAACGCCGGTTTCTCGGCACGTTGAACGACGCGGTCGCGGACGCCCACGAATTCGAGGATCGCTCGGGGGCCGGCATCGCCGAGGCGTGGCTTGGCGAGTTTCAGCACGCGGGTGTATCCGCCGCGGCGATCACGATAGCGCGGGGCAACGGTGGAGAGCAGGACGGTCACGGCAGTCTTGTCGCCGAGCAGTTGCTGCAAACGCCGGCGGGCGGCAACAGCGGGCGCGATGGCGGCAGCCCACTTTTTCCACTTGGCGCCTTTCCGCCAGGCTTTCCATTCGTCGCTATGGCGAGCAGCCGTCGTATTGTGCTCACGCGAAGCATCGACGTGACCGAGTGCCTTGCAGGCCAAGGTGATGCTCTTTTCGACGAGCGGGCGAACTTCCTTGGCCTTGGCGACTGTCGTGACGATGCGGCCCTTCACTTCGGGCTCGTTGGCCTCGCCTTCGGCGTCGCGCTCGGTAAGGAACAACGCACAGGCCAGATTCTTTAGCATGGCCGAGCGGTGCGAAGGTGATCGCCCGAGCACTCGGCCTCGTCTGCGGTGACGCATGGGAAACTCCGGTTTCAGGTTCCAAGTTTCAAGTTCCAGGTTGCGGCAATGGAACGTTGAACTGTGATCCTGAAACCTCTAACTTGAAACCTGAAACTTGGAACTTGAAGCTTACTTACCGTACCAACGCCCCGGGAACTCGCATGCCCAGGTAAATTCCCAGCTCGTGCAGTTTGTCGCGGACTTCGTTGAGCGTGGTGTCGCCGAAGTTGCGGACTTCCAGGAGCTGATCCTCAGTCTTCTGCACCAGGTCGCGGACGGTGTGAATGTTTTCCGATTCGAGGCAGTTCATGGCTCGCACGGATAGCTTGAGCTCGGCCAGGCTCATGCTGAGCTTCTGATCGAGAGCCCCGTCGATGCTCATGTTGGTGCCGCGGACGGCCGAATGCACTTTAGGACCAAGCTCGGCATATTGGACGAACGGGTTGAGGTGCTTGCGAAGGATTTTGGCCGACTCAACGAGGGCCATCTCCGGGTGTACCGAGCCGTTGGTCCAGATTTCCAGCGTGAGCTTGTCGTAATTGGTCTTCTGGCCGACGCGGGTCTCTTCGACCTCGTATCGCACGCGGATGCACGGGCTATAGACCGCGTCGATTGGGATGATGCCGATTTCGTGGTCGCCGATGCTGTGCTCGCTCGAAGGAACATAACCGCGGCCGTTCTCGACGACCATTTCCATCATGAAGGGCACGTTTTCGGTCAGCGTGGCGATGACATGGTTCTTGTTGATGATCTCCACGTCCGCGTCGGCTTGAATGTCGGCGCCGGTGATGAGGCCGGTCGTGCTTTTCTCGACGGTGATAACCCGCGTCGAATCGCTGTGATTCTTCACCACGAGTGATTTCACGTTCAGCACGACTTCGGTGATGTCTTCCAATAAGCCGGGAATAGTCGTGAATTCGTGCTGCGCGCCGCGGACTTTGATTTGCGTAACTGCGCTGCCTTCGAGGCTGGAAAGCAGCACGCGACGCAGGCTATTGCCGATCGTCGTGCCGAAGCCGCGTTCAAAGGGCTCCGCGATGAATTTGCCGTATGTTCCAGTGAGCGTCGCCGCATCGACATTGACAATGCTGGGAAGCTCGAAGCCGCGCCAACGGATGTGCATTTTGGGATCTCCGGGATGTTCGGGAGTCAGTGATCGGGTCAGGAGTCAGACGCGACGCCGCTTGGGGGGACGGCAGCCGTTGTGGGGAATGGGGGTGACGTCTTCAATGACTTTCACGCTCATGCCGGCGGTTTGCAGGGCGGTGATTGCGCTCTCGCGGCCGGAGCCAGGGCCGCTCACGCGAACCTCCAACTCCTTCACGCCGTACTTCGAGGCCTTTTCCGCCGCCTGCTGGCCGGCGCACTGGCCGGCGAACGGCGTGCTCTTGCGGCTGCCTTTAAAGCCGCAGGTGCCGGCGCTCGCCCAACACAGGGCGTCGCCCTTCGTGTCCGTAATCGTCACCACCGTGTTGTTGAACGTCGCCTTCACATGGGCGATCGCCACCGTCACGTTGCGGCGAACTTTTTTCTTCTTCGTGGATGCTGCTGCTGTGGTAGCCATAGCTAAGTATCAGGTACCAGACGTTTTCAAAACTCGAAGCACGAAATTCGAAATCCGAAACAAATCCGAATGTTCGAAGTGCTCAATGTTCCAAACGGCCTGCAACCCCTTTTTTGAATTTCAATATTTGAATTTGTTTCGTGCTTCGTGCTTCGGATTTCGATTTTCTTACCGCAGGTCCTTCACGCCCTTCTTGCCGGCAACCGTCTTCTTCGGTCCCTTCCGCGTGCGGGCGTTGGTTCGCGTGCGCTGGCCGCGAACGGGCAGTCCCATGCGGTGACGCATGCCCCGGTAGCATTTAATGTCTCGCAGGCGGCTGATGTCCTGGGCGATTTGCCGACGCAGGGGGCCTTCGACCGTGTAATCGCGCTCCAAGAGCGTTGTCAGGCGGGAGATTTCCTCCTCGTGCAGCTCACGGGCGTGCTTACCGGTCTCAATGCCGGCCTTATGGCACAGCTCACGAGCGACTTGATCGCCCACGCCATACAAATAGCGGAGCGCGATCACAATCGGCTTATCGTTCGGAATATCCACGCCGAGCAAACGAGGCATAGGGCAACCTTTTTTGAATTCAAATCAACCGGCAGGCGAAGCACCAAATCTCAAATCACAAGCACCAAACAAATGACCAATGGCCAAGTCCCAATAACCAAATTTGGTCATTCCGTCATTGGAATTTATTTGTGATTTGATGCTTTGTGCTTGGAATTTGGCGAGGCTTTAGCCTTGCCGCTGCTTATGGCGGGCGTTGGTGCAGACGACGTACACGCGGCCCTTGCGGCGCACGATCTTACAGTGCTCGCAAATCCGCTTAACGCTCGTTCGAACCTTCATGGCGCACCGCCCTCTCCCGCTTATCGAAAGCGACTCAGTATAGCCCTTTCTGGCGAGGGGCGACAAGGGCCGTAGGAGGCTGACAAATACCGCAATTTCACCGCACTAAGGCAGCGCGACGCCGGCACGAGTTAGGGCCGCATTGAACTTCTCAAGTGGCGAATCACTTGTATAGAGCTTTCGCGCTTCGCCATGGAAAGTCACGTTAATTTGCAGGCACTCAAAGCAAATCAGCAGTTCGGCAGTTTCGCCATTGGTTGTCGCGCGCAAGCCAAATCCCGGCTCGAAGCAATTTGCCGGCCCATTCGATTCCTCGATTCCCTTGTAGAGAGCGGCCAGCAATTCCTTGCGTTCAGGCGCGTCAATAATTAAAGCCTTACCGAGTAACGTGCACGTCTGGAATGATTCGGTGGGCAAGGCCGGGGCGCCCGCCCGCGGCACGCCGATCGAAAACAGCTCTAGGCGATCGGCATTGTCCAAAACGTGCCTGACATCTTCTGACAACCTTCGCTTTTCGAGTATATCGGGCGGAACCGGTGCCGGGGCTCGTTGGCAGGCGGTGGCCGATAGTGCTGTGACAATCGCCGCTGCCCATATTGAGTTGTGCGACATGAAGTCAGATATCCCGCGCCTCACCGAACAAGCGAGATACAAGCATCTGCACATTGTCGGCAGACAAAGACGTTTCCCGTGCCGATGGAGCCTGGAACTTCCACAAGCCGGCGCTCCTCCCGGCAATAGGCGCATCGGCCGCGCTTGCCGAATATCCAGCCGCGCCTATAAGGGCCAAAGAAGGCACTCGTCAGTAGCGAGCGAAGCCAGTGGAGCATAAGGAAAGCATAAATCTTCACAGGCCGCGAAACTACCGAAAAATCGCCGGCAAGTCAGCCACGCTGGTGATCAGATTCGTTTGCGGCTGATGTTCCATTTGGTCGCGGCGATGTGCGCCAGAAAGCACACCGATATTCCAGCGCGCACCGGCGTTATGCCCGGCTTGCAGGTCGAGCGTCGTGTCGCCGACAACGGCAATCTCGTGAACGCTGTCGATTTCGGTCAATTCCATGCAGCGAAAGATCAATAGCGGCGAAGGCCGGCCGCGACGGACCTCGTCGCCACAGACGACGCAATCGACGACGCCGGTATTCCAGCCGAGAGCCGAAATCAGCAGGTCGGTGATCTCGCGATCGAAGCCGGTGTTCAGCGCGACGCGGATGCCGCGTTCCCGCAGCCACGCAAACGTCTGTGCCGCGCCCGGCATCGGCTTCACGCCCTCGCGATATCGCCGAGCCAGGTCGCGCTTGAATTCGGCATACGCTTGTTCTGTCCGCCGCTCCCGGTCCGGCGTTTCCGGCAACAGCTTAAACACCGCCTGCCGCTTCGACGCCCCCCGAACCGCGTTGATTTGCTCCGCCGTAACGGCAATACCCTCTGCCGCCAGCGCGGCCGTGAATGCCGCCGGCACTTCACCTTGATCGACGACCGTAGTGCCTGCCATGTCGAAGACAACCAGGCGCGGCAAGGATGATGCTAGGTGCATGGGAGTTTCGTTGGAATTTAGTGAGAATGTCCCTCGCTTGCGCGTCGGGTTAGTGTGTTATGCCAACACCGCATCCGCTTCGATTTCAACGAGCACTTCCGGAGTAATCATCCGGCTGACCTCCACCATCGTCGTGGCCGGCTTGAACCGACCGAAAACCTCAGCGTGAGCTTTCCCGATTTCCTGCCAGTGGTCCATGTTGGCCACGTAAATTCGAGTCCGCACGACATTCGTCGCATCGGCGCCAAAGCTCTCCAGCGCCCGAACAATGTTCCTGATAGCCTGAGCCGCCTGCGTGTACGGGTCGTCGATGCCAATAATCCCGCCATCGGCGCCGGTCGCCACCGTTCCCGACACGTAAATACAGGCGCCCACGCGGACTGCCCGCGCATAGCCGACGATCGGCTCCCAAGGCGTTCCCGTGGAAAAGGTCTCGCGATGCATGGTGCGTTTCTCGCTGAGGTTGTGCTATCGACCCAATTCCCGTTAAGCTACGGGCCTTGCGGCAAGTTTTATGTTGGCGCTGGCCGCGCTGGGGGCGGCCAATCTGGCTGCAAGGAAGTTTTGTTTGCGAAGGAGTGCTCGCGGTGTTTGTAGCTGCCACGACTGAATGTTTTTTGGATCTCTCGCTGCCGCTGGCGCTCGAGCGCCTGGCAGATTTGGAGTTTACGAGCGTCGAACTGGCTCTGTTCGAGGACGCCGATCAGTTCAAGCCTTCGACGATCGCCGCTGACGTCGACGCGGCCGTCGCCATCTGCCGCAACACGCAGCGGCTGGATGTCGTCGCATTCGACGTGCGAATCACTGCCCAGAAGGCGGAGCATTACGAGCAGTTTACCGCCATCTGCCGCCTGGCCAAAGCCACGAAGGTCGTCACTCTGACCGTTCCTTCTTCGGAACTCGGCACGCCATTCAATGAAGAGGTGGAACATTTGCGGCGGCTGGTCGATATCGCCACCCTCCACGGCGTCCGCGTCGGCCTGAAGAGCCAGATCGGCCGCATCTCGGAGGATGTCGATACCGTCGTCGTGCTCTGCGACAACGTCAAAGGCCTAGGCCTGACGCTCGACCCGAGCGTCTACATTTACGGCCCCGCCCAGGGTCGCAGCACCGACAAGCTGATGAAGTACGTTTACCACATGCAGCTTCGCGACACCAACAAAAAAGCCTTCCAGGTCCGCGTCGGCCAGGGCGACATTGAATACGGCCGGCTAATGACCCTCCTGCAAAAGCTGAAATACAACCGGGCCCTCAGCGTCAGCATCCGGGAGCAGGAAGGCGTCGATCACGTCGGCGAGCTGCGGAAGCTCCGGCTGCTGCTGGAAAGCCTACTTTGAAGGCGAGCGGGAGGCGTAAGCCTCCTGGTGGCTCGGCCTCTTCGGCACCGGTCAAATGACCGGGGAACTCACGTCCCCCGCTAGTCGTCTGTGCGACACCGCTTGCCATCAGCCCCGACTCCCTTACAATCAGCGTTTCTCGTGAATTAATTCACAAACGCAACTGGGCGCTGCCTCATGTCGCCAGCGATCGGCTCTTCGTTCGGCATCGTCGCCTACATGGCGATTTTCGCCGCTACGGGAATAGCGTTCCTATTCGCGAACCTCGTCGTCGGCTGGTTTTTGCGGCCGTATGACCCGCATCCTGAAAAGCTGGAAATCTACGAGTGCGGTGAGCCCACCATCGGCTCCAGCTTCGTGCAGTTCGACCTGCGATTTTATGTCGTCGCGCTGCTATTCATCATCTTTGATGTCGAAGTCGCCTTCTTTTTTCCCTGGGCAGCCGTCTTCGGCAAAAGCACGAATTTGATGAACGACAAGTTTGCAGTCGTAAGTCGGTCAGACGAAGGTGCCGCGCAGCTGACACCGCAAGCAACCTATTTGTATCGCGAACTAGGCGTCACACATCCGATAGCACCTAAAACAGTTCCTCCCTCCCTGGCCAATGATGTACCTGCTGGCGGCGACGATGTCACGCGGGCGGAGCGCGTGATTCACGAAGGCGCGCGGCAACTGGCCTGGGTCACGATCGTCGATATTGCCGCCTTTTTCGCCGTGCTGCTCATCGGCTTCGCTTATGTTTGGCGTCGCGGCGATCTCGATTGGGTCCGCGCCGTTGGCCAAGCCCGCGCCGTCGAGCCGCGAACCGCCAGCGACGATGCGCTGGAGCAGGAAATCTCGTTGTCGATTTAAACTAACTTCTTAGCCGGGAGCAAACTTGCTCCCGGAAGTTCCGGGACCAAGTTTGGTCCCGGCTAAAAAAGTCTTATGGCCGGCCAACCCCTCCCCGATCGCCTCAAAGCCAAATTCGGCGCCAAGATCACTGGTTCGAACCTGCAGGCCATCGATCCCTGGATCGAAGTCACGCCCGCGGGCCTCATCGAGGTTTGTCAATACCTGAAGACCGAGCCGGACCTCGAATTCAACCTGCTCAACTGCATCAGCGGCGTTGACTATTTCGAGCCTGACCCGAAAAAGGCCGCCAAAGCCGGCTTCGAGCCGCACATGGAGGTCGTCTATCACCTGTCGAGCGTGACGAAAAAGCACTCGCTCGTACTCAAAGTGATCCTTCCGCGCTGGAAGAACGACAATCCCGGCGAATTGCCCGACGTGCCGACTGTCAGCAACATCTGGCACACGGCCGACTGGCACGAACGCGAAGTGTTCGACCTCTCCGGCGTTCATTTCACCGGCCATCCCAATCTGCGAAGAATTCTCTGCCCGGAGGATTGGGAAGGCTACCCGCTCCGCAAAGACTACGAAATGCCCCTTGAATATCACGGCATCAGAGGCCGCTAAGACATGACTATCGCTTTGGACGATCCCCGGGTAGTTGAATTCGACGTTCGCACCGACGAGATGTTGGTGAACATGGGGCCTCAACACCCCAGTACCCACGGCGTGCTGCGCTTGGTCCTGCGCACCGACGGCGAAATCGTCTCCCAGGTCGAGCCGCACATCGGGTACCTCCACCGCTCCGCCGAAAAGATCGGCGAGAACCTCACGCCCCGGCAGTGGATTCCCTATACCGACCGCATGGATTACCTGGCCGGCATGAGCATGAATCTCGGCTGGTCGCTCGCCGTCGAGAAGCTCATCAACCACCAGCTTCCCGAAAAGGCCCGCCACCTCCGCGTCATCATCGCGGAGATGCAGCGGATCGCCAGCCACCTCGTCGGCATGGGAGCCTATGGCCTCGACCTCGGCACCTTCAGCCCCTTCCTCTATGCCTTCCGCGAGCGCGAAAGAATTCTCGACCTGTTCGAAGAAGCCTGCGGCGCCCGCCTGACCTATAGCTACCTCACGCCCGGCGGCGCAACCGCCGACCTGCCTAAAGGCTGGTTGCAAAAGTGTTCGGCGTTCCTCGATCAGTTCGAGCCGGTGATCCAGGAGTATCACGCCCTGCTCACCACGAATTCGATCTTCATCAAGCGCACCGCCGCCATCGGCCTGCTCTCGCCGCAGATGGCCCTCGACTACGGCTGCACCGGCCCGGTCCTCCGCGGCAGCGGCGTTGATTACGACCTCCGCCGCGACGGCGAAGAGCGGTACACCGAAATGTACGACGGCTACGCCTTCGAAGTCATCTGCGAGCGCAAGGGCCACTATCCCAAGGATCACGATTATCCAGCGGTGCCGAAGGAAGCCATCCTCGGCGACTGCTGGCACCGGTTCTACGTCCGCATGCTCGAAGTGGTGCAGGCCGTCGATCTCGTCCGTCAGGCCATCGAGCGCTACAGCACCGCGACCGGCAGCTGGGGCGAGCCGATCAAGCTCACGCAAAAACTGCCCAAGGGCGAAGCCTATCTCGAAACCGAAGCTCCTCGCGGACAGATGGGCTTCTACATCATCAGCGACGGCAACTCCATTCCCTGGCGCGTCCGTGCCCGCAGCAGTTGCTTCTGCAACCTCTCCGTCACCCACGAGCTCTGCCGCGGCTGCCTCATCGCCGACGTCCCCGCCATCGTCGGCTCCCTCGACATCGTGATGGGTGAAATCGACCGGTAATTGCAGTGGGATAGGTGTCCCGCCTGTCACCGTGGGGTAGGCTTCCAGCCTGCCCCAAAAGTCCCCTTGGGGTTGAGCCGCTTGCTACAATGCGGCCTAATATCCGGAGGGCAGTATGTCGCGGCATTGGTTATTCGCAGTTGTTTGGTTATTGGTCACTGGTCATTGGTCATTCGCGGCAGAAATCAGCAAGCCGCTCTCCCCGGCTGAATCGCAAAAGGCCTTTGTTCTGGCGGATTCGAACCTTTCGATCGAGCTCGCCGCCGCCGAGCCCGACGTAATCGACCCCGTCGCCATCCGCTTCGACGAAGACGGCCGCATGTGGGTCGTCGAGATGCGCGATTATCCGCTTGGCAATCCCGACAAAAGCGGCGAGCCGTTGTCGCGGATTCACGTGCTGGAAGACAAAGATGGGGACGGCCGCTTCGAATCGGCGACGACATTTGCCGAAAAACTGTTGTTCGTAACCGGCCTCCAGCCCTGGAAAGGCGGCGTCTTCGTTACGCTCTCCGGCCGCCTGGCTTACATGAAAGACACCGACGGCGATGGCAAATGCGATCTCGATGAAACTTGGTTCGAAGGCTTTGCCGAGCTGAACACACAGCTCCGCGCTAATCACCCGCGACTGGCACTCGACAACTGGATTTACGTCGCCAATGGTCTCCGCGGCGGCAAAGTCGTCAACAAAAAGCTCGGCGAGAAAGAACCCATCAACATCAGCGGCATGGATTTCCGCTTTCATCCGCTCACCGGCGCTTGCGAAGCCGTCACCGGCAACGGCCAGTTCGGCCTCTGCTTCGACGATTGGGGCAACCGCTTCAATTGCTCCAATCGCAATCCCGTCCGCCACGTCGTCATCGAAGACCGTTATCTCAAGGCCAATCCGGCCGTCACCGTATCCGCGACCGTCAACGACGTCGCCAATTTCGGCGAGAAGTCGCGCATTTTTCCGATCAGCCGGGCGTGGACGACATCGAACCTCCATGCCGGCCAGTTCACCGCCGCCTGTGGCGTCTATATCTATCGTGGCGATCTCCTCCCGGCTGAATTCAAAGGCAACGCCTTCACCTGCGACCCCACCGGCAATCTGATTCACCGCGAAATCATGCAGCCGGCCGGGCCAACTTTCACGTCCAAGGCCGCCTACGACGGCAAAGAATTCCTCGCCTCGCCCGACGAATGGTTCCGCCCCGTCAACATGGAGCTCGGCCCCGACGGCGCGCTTTACGTCGTCGATATGTACCGCTGCGTCATCGAGCACCCCGACTTCGTCCCCGACGAGCTCAAACGCCGCCCCGATTTGAGGTTGGGGGATGATCGTGGGCGTATTTGGAGAATCGCCCCTGCCAACACTAACCCGACGCGTAAGCGAGGGACTGACGGGCCGCCACTCTCGAAGTTAGCGAGCGACCAGCTCATCCCGTTCTTGGCTGATCCCAACGCCTGGCAGCGCGAAACCGCCCAACGACTCTTCCTGGAGCGCAGTGCCGCCTCCTATGCGAACGAGCTCCGCGATGTGGTCAGAAAATCCGATTCGAATCTCGCCCGCTCACACGCCTTATGGGTGCTCGTCGGCGGCGAAGCATTGGAACGCGGCGAGGCACGCATTGCCCTTCGCGATTCCGATCCTCACGTCCGCCGGCAAGCGCTGTTGGCCTCCGAAGTAAGCGGCCGAGCCAAAGCGATGGCCAGCGTTATAAGCGATTTAACTCGCGATTCATCGCCACTGGTTCGCTTCCAATCACGGCTAACTGCCCGGACTATCGGCGCAAGCCAGCTCCTCGAGCCCAAGCAGCTCATGGCCGACGCCAACAACGCCTGGATGCGTCGCGCCATCGAGTTATCGGTCGAGCCTCGCACGGCGTCCGCCATCCTCGCCAAGGTATGGTTCGATACCAACGACAGCCGTGATGTATCCGCCGGCGAGCTTGCCTTAATCGAAGATTTGGCCGAAATGGCGGCTGCCGTCGATGTGCAGCGCTTGGGCGCAGGAATCGGCGTGTCGGAATTGTCCGAAAAAGACAACGTCGATGTCGGCTTAGCGGCGCTCCGCGGTGCATCCAAGGTTTGGGCCCGCAAAAATGTGCCCGACTCACTCCGACCGACGTTGGTGCCACCTGACCGACTGTTGGAAATTGCCAACGATAAAAACTCAGATCCCAAGGACCGAGCAGCCGCCGTTTCGCTCCTCGCCTTCGCGCCGGATTCGTCCCAAATCCTGCTCTCCTTTGCCGAAAAAACCCGCGACCAATCGATCCGCATCGCCGCGATTGGAGCCCTTGCCCGTCAAAAAGGAACCGACGCCTGGCAATCGCTGCTCGATCAATTTGCGTCCGATACTCCCCCAATTCGCCGCGCGATCCTCGACGGTCTCCTGTCAAACTCCGATCGCACCAAGCTTCTGCTTGATGCCATCGAAGGCGGTCGCGTCAAAACGAGCGAAATCGACCAGCTCCAGGTCAAACGGCTGACGGAAAACCGCGACGCTGCCATTAAAGACCGCGCAACAAAGCTTTTCGCCGCCGCCATGCCCGCCGATCGCGCCAAAGCCCTCGCCGATTACCAGCCAGTCTTGCAAATGAAAGGTGATCCAGCCAAAGGCCAAGCCATCTTCGAGAAAAACTGCGCGGCTTGCCACCGGATCAACGGCATCGGCGTCAACGTTGCCCCCGATATCAGCGACAGTCGGGCCAAGAAATACGAGCAGATTCTGGCCGACATCCTGCAGCCCAATCGCGCCATCGACAATAACTACGTCGGCTACACGGTCCGCCAACTGGACGGCACGATCCTGACCGGCATTCTCGCCGCCGAAACGGCCACTTCGATCACGCTCAAGCAGCAGGGCGGCAAAGAAGCCGTCATTCCGCGCTCCGAGATCGACGAACTGAAAAGCAGCGGCCAATCACTCATGCCCGAAGGCCTCGAGCGGCAAATCCCGCCGGAGGGTATGGCCGATCTTCTCGCCTTCATCAAAAACTGGCGCTACCTCGACGGCCGCACACCACTCTCCGATAGCGGCAATTGAGTTAGCCGCGAAATACAGATAGCCACAAAAAACACAAAGAGACACAAAAATCTTTTTCGTGCCTTTTCGTGTTTTTCGTGGCTGCTGTTCCTGTTCTCCGGCGGCCGTGATTATTTTGTGTCCAGCACCCGCACCTTAATATTCCGGAACTTCACCGGATTATTGTGATCCTGCAAGCAAATGTGCCCCTTCGTCGGCTTGCCAAAATTCGGCAGGTTGGCAAATTTGCTTTTCGCGACTCGCTCGTTCCAGTCTTGGGAGCCGATGACGTACTCGTAGTACAGCTTGCCATTCATCCACGTCGCGCACTTCTCGGGCGTGATCAAAATCCGCAGCTCGTTCCATTCACCTGCCGGCTTCGCTGCATCGACATCCGACTTGTAAAGCTGATACAGCCAACCCGGCTTC
>DASXLL010000206.1:0-13508 GCA_036496265.1 Pirellulaceae bacterium
TGAATCTCCCCCTCTCCCCCTCTCCCCCTCCCCCACTCCCGATTCACAAGCAGCGGCCGCTTCGGACGAAGCCCCAATCCCACAGCCACCGCCCGCGCCACGCAGCATCATCGCCGAGCGCGCCGCCAACGTCGATGTGCACCAACTCGCGGCCGAGCTCAGCGTCGGCACGCATCTGCTCGAAGACATTCTGACTTCGCTCACTCGCCCCGGTCTCGATCCGCGCGACAATCTGCCGCCGCCCGTCTTCCGCCGCGGCATCATCAAGCTCGAAGACCTCACGCCGGGCATGGAACTGTCGGGCACCGTTTTGAACGTTGTCGATTTCGGCGTCTTCGTCGATATCGGCCTGTCCGATAGCGGCCTCGTACATATTAGCCGCTTGGCCGACCGCTTCATTCGGGATCCGCACGAAGTGGTCGGCGTCAGCGACGTCCTCAAGGTCTGGGTCGTCGATGTCGATAAAAATCGCCGCCGCGTCTCCCTCACCGCGATCGCTCCCGGCTCGGAACGCCCGCCGCGACCACCGCGCGAGCGAGCGCCGCGCGAAAGGCAGCGCCGCGATCAGCAACCGCGCGAAAACCAACAAGGACAGCAAGACCGTCCTCCGCAGCAACAGCGTCCCCCACGCCCGCCCCGCCAACCACAGCCCGCCGGCGCTCGTCCGCCCTATCAAGGTGGCGGGCAGCAGTCTGGCGGCGGTCCGCCTCAGCAAGGCGATCGCCCCCCGCGTCATTTTGGCGGTGGCCGCCGCGACCAGCGCCGCGGCGATAATCGGCCCGCTCACCCCACCACGATCGAACGCCCGCCCACCAAGCCCAAAAAGTTCAAGCCTATCTCCAAGGCCCAGGAAGATGGCAAAGAACCCATGCGCTCCTTCTCGGACCTTGCTCAGCTCTTCGACAAGAAAAAGGAAAAGCCCAGGTCCGAAGAGCCGCCCCCCTTGCCGCCACCGACCGAAGAATAAGCGAATATTCGCCCCCTCATCGCGACGACCGCTACCTCCGGCCCGCCCACCGGCCGCCAAATCGCTTTCCTCACATTTCCCGCCATCCGGTCGCTTATTTGCAAGCTACGGTTGACCGCTCCTAGGTCGGCCAGCTACATTTTTCGGCTTAAGGTTTTGTTAAGTTAAGTTGCCAACCTCAGGAAGCTTTCGGCCCGCTGGTTTGCTTTCCAGCCCGGCCTTCCCACCGGATACGGGGCGATTTTCTTTCTCTCGACCTTGTGAAATTCCGCACAAAGTGAAATTCCGCACAAGCCTGTCAGGATCCTCTCTCATGCTCATGACCGCAGTTACTTCGTCTTCGTGGCTCAAACGAATCGCCGCTTGGGGTTCCTTCGTCGCCGCCCTGCTGCTGCTCGCCGCACCCGCTGTGGCCAGCGAAGCCGATCTGGCCATCCCCGACTTGCACGATGGCAAGTTCAACATCTTCGGCACGACGATCACCGCCTGGCAGCTTCTCTTCTACGGCTCATTCGTAATCTTGGGCACCCTTGGCATCAGTCTCTATCAGTTTTTTCAAATCAAAAAGCAGCCGGCGCATCAGTCGATGCTGAACATCGCGGAAATCATCTATCAGACCTGCCAGACCTATCTCATTCAGCAGGGCAAGTTTTTGCTCATGCTCTGGGTGCTGATCGCGATCGCCATCTCCTATTACCTGCTGCAGGGCTCCGGCCACGAAGCAGATGCGGCGACGGATGCCACGGTGGCGACCGAGGTCGCAGCCAAAGCCGCCGGCATCACGCCCGTCATGACCGTTGTTTATGTGCTCTTCTTTTCGGTCGTCGGCATGGCCGGTTCCTACTGCGTCGCCTTATACGGCATCCGCGTCAATACTTATGCCAACGCCCGCACCGCCTTCGCCTCGCTCCGCGGCCAGCCGTGGGATGTCGTCAACATTCCCCTCCGCGCCGGCATGTCGATCGGCTTGTTCCTGATCTCGCTCGAGCTCGTGATGATGGTCATCATCCTGCTCGCTGTCGATCGCCAAATCGTCGGCTTCTGCTTCCTCGGCTTCGCGATCGGTGAATCGCTCGGCGCCTCCGCCCTCCGCATCGCCGGCGGCATCTTCACGAAGATCGCCGACATCGGCTCCGATCTCATGAAGATCGTTTTCAAGGTCAAAGAAGACGATCCGCGAAATCCCGGCGTCATCGCCGACTGCACCGGCGACAACGCCGGCGACTCGGTCGGTCCCACCGCCGACGGCTTCGAAACCTACGGCGTCACCGGCGTCGCCCTCATCTCGTTCATCACCCTCGCCCTCACGCAGAAGACCGCCGATAACTACCTCGACCTGCAAGCGAAGCTCATCGTCTGGATTTTTGCGATGCGCTTCCTCATGGACTTCATGTCCGGCGTGTCCTATTTCATCAACCAGGCCATTTCCGAAGCCAAATACAAAGGCCTCAAGGAATTCGATTTCGAAGAACCGCTGACCCGCCTGATCTGGATCGCCTCAATCCTCTGCATCGTCACATCCTTCGGCATGAGCTGGCTGCTCATCCACGATCTTTCCGTCTTTAACGGAGGCGCAGAGACTAAACTTCCCAACCTGTGGTGGCAACTCGCCACCATCATTAGCTGCGGCACGCTCGCAGCCGTGCTCATCCCCGAATTCACCAAGGTTTTCACCAGCTCGCACAGCAAGCACGTGCATGAAATCGTCACCGCCTCCCGCGAAGGCGGTGCCTCGCTGACGATCCTCTCCGGCCTCGTCGCCGGCAACTTCAGCGCCTTCTGGAAAGGCATGCTCATCGCCGCTTTGATGGGCGGTGCCTATTTCATCAGCCTGCAAGAGCCGGGTCTCGGCGCAATGATGGGGCCGCACGCTTCGATCTTCGCCTTCGGCCTCGTCGCTTTCGGCTTCCTCTGCATGGGTCCGGTCAATATCGCCGTCGATAGCTACGGCCCCGTCACCGACAACGCCCAATCGATCTTCGAGCTCGCTCAAACCGAAAAAATTCCTGGCGTTCACGAGCAGATCCAGCGCGACTGCGGCTTTATGCCTGATTTCGAGCGCGGCAAGCACTATCTCGAAGCCAACGACTCCGCCGGCAACACGTTCAAAGCCACCGCCAAGCCCGTGCTCATCGGCACCGCCGTCGTCGGCGCGACGACGATGATCTTCGCGATCATTTTGCTCCTGGAGGACAAGGGCCTCCTGCACCTCAGCCTTACCGACGCCCCCGTGCTGCTCGGCTTCATCTGCGGCGGTTCGGTCATCTACTGGTTCTGCGGCGCCTCGATGCAAGCCGTCACCACCGGCGCCTATCGCGCCGTCGAATACATCAAAAAGAACATGCGGCTGGACAAAACCGAGGCCGACATCAACGACAGCATCACGGTCGTCCGCATCTGCACCGATTATGCCCAAGCCGGCATGTGGAACATCTTCATTGCTCTGTTGACGTTCACGCTGGCCTTTGCGTTCTTCGATCCCAATTTCTTCGTCGCCTACCTCGTTTCCATCGCCGTCTTCGGCCTCTTCCAAGCCATTTACATGGCCAACGCCGGCGGTGCCTGGGACAACGCCAAGAAGCTGGTCGAGGTCGATCTGAAGGAAAAGAACACCCCGCTGCACGACGCCACCGTCGTCGGCGACACCGTCGGCGACCCGTTCAAAGACACCACCAGCGTCGCTTTGAATCCGATCATCAAGTTCTCGACCCTCTTCGGCCTCCTCGCCGTCGAAATCGCCGTCGGCATGCGCGAAGCGGCCACTGCCAAAAGCACGACGAACCCCACGCCGTTCATCGGCGTCGTCATGCTCGCCATCGCCCTCATCTTCGTCTGGCGCTCCTTCTACGCCATGCGAATCCCCGACAAGGCGCATACCTAGTAGGTCCGCGCTGCCCGGGCGGACTTCGTTGCGGAATAGGGAACTTGGCCAGGCAAAAATAAGCTTGGCCAGCAGGGCCGCCGGCCTGCATTTTTAACGCAAAGTCGCAAAGAATCGCCAAGGCCGCAAAGGAGTGTGCCTACAGGTAAGTGCCGCGTTGTTACGATTCTGGTCGATTGTCGGTAAGAATGATCGCTTAACAACGAATCATTGAATTCCCTTTGCGGCCTTTGCATTCCTTTGCGCCTTTGCGTTGAATAGTAAAGGCTCGGCGCGACGAACTCACTCGACGCGCCGCGGCACTTTTGGACGCGAGGCAATTTGTTCTCCCTCCGCCGGCTCATCGACGACCTCGAATCATCCGGCAAGCTCGTGCGCCTCAATGACGAAGTCGATCCCCGCCTCGAAGCGGCCGAAATCCACCGCCGCGTCAATTCCAGCGGCGGCCCGGCGATCCTCTTTGCCAAAGTCAAAGGCTGCCGCTTCCCCATGGTGTCGAACCTCTTCGGCGCCATCGAACGCGCCCGCCACATCTTCCGCGACACCTACGAAAACGTCCGCCGCGCCATCGAGCTAAAAATCGATCCCGCGCGAGTCCTGAAAAATCCTCTCCGCTACGCCGCCGCGCCGCTCACCGCCTGGCGGATGCAGCCCCGCCGCACCACCCGCGGCCCCATCCTCGAAAACACGACCACGATCAGCCAACTGCCGCAGCTCATCTGCTGGCCCAACGACGGCGGTGCCTTCATCACGCTCCCGCAGTGCTACACCGAGGATATCGCTCAACCGGGAATCGCCAAATCAAACCTCGGCATGTACCGTGTCCAGCTTTCCGGCGGCCAGTACATCCCCGATCGCGAAATCGGTCTCCACTACCAAATCCATCGCGGGATCGGCGTCCATCACACCGCCGCCCTCCGCGCCGGCCAGCCGCTTCGCGTTTGCATCTTCGTCGGCGGTCATCCCGCTATGTCGCTCGCCGCCGTCATGCCGCTTCCCGAAGGCATGAGCGAGCTCTCCTTCGCTGGTGCCCTCGCCGGCTACCGGATTCCCATGATCCATCGCCACGGCGAGCTGCCCATCTACGCCGAAGCCGATTTCTGCATCGTCGGCCGCGTCGATCCGACCGCCCCGCTCAAACCCGAAGGCCCGTTTGGCGACCACCTCGGCTACTACAGCCTTTCCCACGACTTTCCTGTGCTGCAAGTCGAAAAAGTCTATCACCGCCGGCACGCGATTTGGCCCTTCACCGTCGTCGGCCGCCCCCCGCAGGAAGACACCACCTTCGGTCAGCTCATCCACGAGCTAACCGGCGACGTCATCCCCACCGTCCTCCCCGGCGTCAAAGCCGTCCACGCCGTCGATGCCGCCGGCGTCCATCCGCTCCTGCTCGCCATCGGCAGCGAGCGCTACATGCCCTTCACCCGAACCACACGCCCTCAGGAATTGTTAACGCAGGCCAATGCCATCCTTGGCCAAGGTCAGCTCTCCCTCGCCAAGTTTCTTTTCATCGTCAATCGCTACGACGACGAGCAACTCGACATCCACGACATCCCCGCCTTCATGCAGCATCTCCTAAGACGCGTCGATTGGCGTCGCGACCTCCATTTCCACACCCAAACCACCATCGACACGCTCGACTACTCCGGCGACGCCCTCAATGCCGGCTCCAAAGTCGTCATCGCCGCCGCGGGGCCACCCATTCGCGACCTCGCCACTGAATTGCCTGGTGATTTGTCGCTACCAGAAGGTTTCAAAAACCCGCGGCTAATTATGCCCGGTATCATCGCCATCGAAGGACCACCTGCCCCCGAAAATCCCAAATCCCAAATCCCAAATCCCAAATCAGACTCACAGGATATCCTCCGCTTCTCCAACTACTTCCACACGACGAACCCGCCCCCCCTCCTCGTCATCATCGACGATTCCAACTTCGCCTCCTGGTCCCTCAACAACTTCCTCTGGGTCACTTTCACCCGCGCCAACCCCGCTGCCGATATTTATGGCGTCGGCGCCTTCACCGAACAAAAACACTGGCGCTGCACCGGCCCCCTCGTCATCGACGCTCGCCTGAAGCCCCACCACGCCCCGCCGCTCACCACCGATCCCCAAGTCTCCAAGCGCATCGACGCTTTAGCATCCCGCGGCGGACCACTCTCCAAGTGGTTATGAAGAGTAACCATCACGCTCCGCGTGATGAGCCCAAATCGGTCGCCGCACGTCGCCGCAACAATCCCTCTCCCCTTGGGAGAGGGTGGCGAGCGCAGCTCGCCGGGTGAGGGTTTAATGAACCGACATGTCGCGAATTACTTCGCGACGGTTCCTTACGCCGCTCGTGATTTTTGTATTGCGGGCCTCATTTGGGTTCCCATTTCCGGCCACTTCCTTCCCTGCCAAACCCCATCCCATCTCCCCCGCCACCGCTCCACCAAATACGCCGCCCGAAACTTCCGCGACTCACCGCCCATCAACCGCAAAAAAACGCCCTTAAGCGTTGCATTCGTCCGCCGTAGCGTCGCCTTCAGCAGCGGCTTCACCCATGGCTGTTCGCCCCGCGTCTGCGCGATGCCCCAGCCCAGCCCGTGCCGATACGTCCGCGTCAGCAGCCACTGCGGATCGAGATAATCCTTGTGCAAATAGTGCCAGGCCATCGCCTCCGGCACATACACGGGTGTCGCGCCCCGCGCCGCGAGGCATCGTTGTACTTCCGTCTCTTCACCCACCGATTGATCGGCCCGCGGGCCCAAATGCGGGTCAAATCCGCCGATCTCCACAATCGCTCGGCCGTATGCTGCCCAATTCGGCCCCATAAATGCTTGCCCCGGCACCGCCGTCGGCCCCCCGTCATGCGTGAGTTCCCACGGCACGGCCAGCGTCGCCGGGTAATACCGCCGCATCCACTCCGGCGGCAATCCGTGCTCTGCATCCACATGCACGGGCCCGCCAAAAAAGCTATTTTCACCCGCCGCCCGCGCCGCCGCCGCATAGCTCGTCAGCCATTCGGGGCAAACCCGCACATCATCGTCCGTAAACACAATGAACCCGCCGTCCGAATGTGCCAGCCCCAGATTTAGCGCAATACTCTTATTCGGCTCTTCGCTATACAGATACGTAAACGCCTGCTGCCGCCCAAAGGAGCGCACGATCGGCTCGATGCCGCATTTCCGGCCATTTTCAATGACGATCGTCGCGACATAATTCGCCGGCTTATTGCACTCCGCAATCGACTCCAGCGTCCGCTTCAAAAGCTGCGGCCTTCCCGCCGCCGCCAACATCACCCACAAAGAATTTTTCATAACCTTCTATCCCATTAGCCGGGAGCAAACCTGCTCCCGGAGCCCTGCAATTACGCTCTCAATTCCGTTTTTCGCCAGAAAACCGGGACCAAGTTTGGTCCCGGCTGTGAGCATTGGTCATTGGTGCTTGGTCATTGGACAATCCGCCACTGCTCACGCCGCCACTCGCCTTCCCCCAATCACACTTCCACTCACTGCGTCCCAAAATCCACAAACATCATCCAGCCGCAGCCTGATCTGCCCAACGTCGCCCACTTGGCCGCTCGGCGACAACGCAATGTGCGCCGCTTGCAATTCGGCCTGGTCGATCGCCGATTCTTCGAAGCACACCAACACGCGGCAATCCGTATTGCGGGTAAATCGCCCGCGCCCCGGCCGGCAAACCAGTTCCAAATCCGTCCGCGCTCGGCGTGAAGTCTCGACGATCCAACCATGGCGATTCAAAAGGGCCGTCATTTCGGGGCCGCCAGCCATCTCGTCCGCCAGACGCACCAATAAATCCTGCGTCGATCGACGCGCCAGGCCATTGATGCACCTGGTCAAGCGAATATCGCGTTGCAAATAACTCACGTTGCCGCCCTGCTTCCATTCCTGCGGCCGGGTCGGCGCCGGCGGGTGCCAGAGATGATAGACGCGGGTCCGATTCAAAATGGATTTCGTGCGAATGCCCGCGGTCCGCAGTCGCCGGCCAAAATCGTCGTCCTCGCAGCCCCAGCCCAAAAAATTCTCGTCGAAGCCATTCACGCGCTCGAAATCGTCCCGGGCAATCGCAAAATTCGTGCTCCGCAGAGCCGGCTTCTGCGAGTGTCGGATTAGTCCGTACCACAGCGCCTTGTAGTGCATCTGCCGCAGCTTGCTCCGCTGGTCTGCCGGCGTCCATTCAACATACGCCGCGCCGCGCACCGCCTGCAGCGTCACATGCTGCGAAACATCATGTTCCAGCCGCACGCAGTAGCTGCAAGTCACCGCTCCCGGCCGTGCCGCCTGCATATGTTGCTCGACATGATCGGGCGGAATCAAGCAATCGCCGTCGGTGAACAACAGGTGCGGCGCCGAGCTGTGCCGCGCTCCCTCGTTCCGGCATCGCGCCGCATGAAATTCCGTATGCCGATGCGTCACAAACTGCACCGGAAACTTGGCCTGCTTACCGAACTCCTCCACTACGCTCGGCGTCTCATCCGTCGAGCCGTCATCGGTTACGACCACTTCGAACGGGCGATCCGTCCGCTGCACGGCAATCGATTCCAGCACCCGGCGAATATGCCACGGCATCTGGTACGATGTCACGACGATCGCCAACTCAGGCGAGTGCATCCCAAAATCTTTCCGTGAGGTCAAAAACGCTCAAATACTAGCCCGAAGCGTCAGCGAGGAATCTTTCGCTCGCCCGAAGCGTCAGCGAGGGAATCTTCTCACTCGCCCCGAAACCGCCAATCGGCGCGGGATACTACGTGAGGCCGCCTGCCAGCGTCAACGCGGCTTTCCGACGTTGTCCTCCCTCCGCTAGCGACTGCACGTTGACCAACGACGATTCACAAACTGCAGCAGCGTCCTAGACGAATCAACTTTTTCATGAAAAATTTGATTTCCAGACCGGATTTTGGTCCGGTTTTCTCCCGATTTTGCGATGTATCTTCGGGACCAACCGCCTTGCTCG
The DNA here is from genome assembly GCA_036496265.1 of Pirellulaceae bacterium. Taxonomy (GTDB): domain Bacteria; phylum Planctomycetota; class Planctomycetia; order Pirellulales; family Pirellulaceae; genus CAYLLN01. The sequence continues at coordinate 8,802 of DASXLL010000206.1, forward strand.
CTCCCTTAATCAAATCAACAAAAGCTCTCACAGAAACAGAACCTCACAGGCCTTCAGAAGCGCTAAAGTTTAGCGCCGACCCCGCCAGACCCAATCTTATAAAACCCACAGCTGCAAACACTTACGACAATCGCCAAAGCTCTTCGTAATGAAAAAACTTCCAACTTTAGCGCACCAACCGTAGCGCATCCGCCGAGGCCCACCAATGAAAATATCGCCCTACTTCTACTCGCTCGCCGCCGCGCTCTCATTGACTGCGCCATTAGCCGCGCCCGCCGCCGAAGTCTCCGGGCCCCAGGTCGGCGATCCACTGCCAAACTTCACGATTCGCGGCGTGTTGGACGACGAAGCCGGCAAAACGATGGACCTGGTCAAAGACGCCGCCGGCCGGCCGCTTGTCCTCTTCTTCGTTCACGAGCGAACGCGACAGTCCATCGCCCTCGCCCGCCAGGTCCTGGGCGACGCGGCCAATCGCAAATCCAATGGGCTCGAAGCGGGACTCGTTTTCCTCACCGCCGATGTCGCCGCGACCGAAGGCTGGATGAAAACCGCGACACTAGCGCTCCCCCGCGGAGTGCCCATCGGCATTTCGCCCGACGGCCCCTCCGGCCCGCCCGCCTACAATCTCAATCCCAAAGTCATAGCCACCGTCATCATCGCCAAAAACAACCGCGTCGTCGCCAACTTCGCTCTCACGGAGCCCAGCCTCACCGACGACGCTCCCCTCATCAACTCCGCCATTTCCAAAGCCCTAAAGTAGGGTGGGCTGTGCCCACCATCTGCTTACTCGGCAAAAAATGTAAAACAACGCCATGCAACTCAACCTCGACAACCAAATCGCCGTTGTTATCGGCGGGGCCAGCGGCATCGGCTTGGCCATCGCCAAACAATTCGCCAGCGAAAACTGCCGCGTCGCCATCATCGATAAAAGCGATCAGACTGAAGCCGTTGCCCAAAACATACTAACCCGAAGCGTAAGCGAGGGATCTCCACGTTCTGCCACCCTCGGCATCCGCTCCGACATCACCGACTACGCCGCCCTCCAATCCGCCGCCGCTCGCGTCACCCAAGAACTCGGCCCGGCGCACCACGTCATCTACGCCGCCGGCATGGGCTCCGGAAAGTTTGGCTTTCCCTTCTGGAACCTCCAGCCCGCCGACTGGGACCGCGTCTACCGCGTCAACCTCCTCGGTGCCGTCCATGCCGCCCACGCTTTCGCCCCCACGTTCGTCGAGCACAAACGCGGCACGATGCTCTTCATCTCCTCCGTCGCCGGTCAGATCGGCTCACAAACCGATCCACCTTATAGCGCCGCCAAAGGTGGCCTCATCAATTTCGCGATGTGTGCAGCTAAGGACTTCGCTCCCTACGGCGTCCGCGTCAACACGATCTGCCCCGGCATGGTCCAAACACCTTTGAACCGCGGCGTCTGGCAATCCTGGAACGAAAAACAGCCCACCGACAAGCAACTGACGTACGACGAATGGGGCCTGGCCAAGGTCCGCCAAATGTGCCCCCTCGGCCAATGGCAAACCCCCGAGCAAATCGCCGCCATGATCGTTTTCCTCTCCTCCGACCGCGCCGCCACCATCACCGGCCAAACCATCAACATCGACGGCGGCTGGGTCATGCACTGGTAGGACATGTCGGCGAATTATGAATTCGCGCCCGCACACTCGCATGCCATGCGTGAGAATGCGACAATTGCGGAATGCTGGTTCGCGTCGGCAGGGCGATGCGGACCAGTCAGGAAGAGGCGGCACTGGCCATGATCCACGTACGAATTGTCATACGCTTCGCAGTTTGTGTCTGGGCGTTGGTGGCTATCGCCCGCAGTCAGGACCGCGATGTAGCGACAGAATTCAAAGCGGCCAAAGCGGGTCTTACCTCGCAGATTAAAGACCGCAAAAAGGAAAATCGCTTTGCCGCCCTCGCCAAGCTTGAAACCTTTCCCACGCCAGAAGCCGCCAAACTGCTCCTCTTTCAGGGCCTCGGCAACAAAGACGAGGAAACCAGCCGGGCTGCGTTCGACTCGCTCGCCAAACTGACAGACAATAAAGAAGTTTGCGACTACTTAACGACGACCGTCGCCAAGCAGTGGAAGCAAGGCAGGCCGCAGCCGGAAAGTCTTGCCGGAATTGCCCTGCTCTTAGCCTCGCCGATTCCGGAAGTTCACGAAGATGCGCTGGTTCTGCTCCGCGAGGCCGCCGACCGTCCCACGGGCCATAGCAACTTGATTTTGCTCGCCGACGAGCTCGCCAACTGCCGCGGTGATTCAGCCGCAAGGCCCCTGCTTGAGCTCATCGAAGTGCCGCTGTTCGAGAAAGACTTCGCCTTCCGCCGCGCTGTGGAGCAAGCGCTTTGCAGCGTCCGCTCGAAAATGGCCGCCACCGCGCTGATCACGCTGCTGTCCAAAGCCAAGGGCGAAGTGCGGGCCGATATTGTCAAGTTTTTGACTACTATCAGCGGCCAGCAGCTCGGCATCGACGCTGGCGTTTGGCAAAACTGGTGGAACCAAAACGAAAAGACCTTCCAATTTCCGCCGGAGCAGAAGCCAACGGCGAACAAGAACAACGCCGCCACGCCGCGAATTCAAATGGGCGGGCCCAACTACTACGGCCTGCCCATCTCGGCCGCGAAGATCATCTTCGTCATCGACACTTCCGGCAGCATGAACGGCCCCCGCATCATCGCCGCCAAACGCGAGCTCTGCCGCGCCATTCAAGAGCTGCCCGCCACCGTCGAGTTCAACGTCATCGCCTTCAACGGCGGCGTCTATCCCTGGCAGGGCAAATTAATACCCGCGGCCGACGACAGCAAGCAAAGCGCCCTCTATTTCGTGATGGCCCAAACGCTGGGAAACCGTACTGCTTCGTACGACGCCCTCGAAGCGGCCATGCATTTCGACGGCGAGGCGATTTACTTCCTTACCGATGGGGCCCCCTTCGGCGGCAAAATCACGAGCCCGCCGGACATCATTCGCGCGATCACGCGGCTCAACCAGTTCCGCCGCATGACGATCAATTCGCTCGGCATTGGCGTCGGGCCGCCGGGCAACGCCTTCGATTCGTTTCTCTCCACTCTTGCCGACCAAAACTACGGAGCCTATGAGCGCGTCGATCAGTAAAAATCAGCAATCCAACGGTAAAGTAGCCCTTGTCACGGGCGGCGGCACCGGTGTCGGCCGCGCCGCGAGCTTGCAACTCGCTAAGCGGGGCTTTCATGTCGCCATCAATTATTCCCGCTCGCAGGACGACGCTGAAAGCGCCGCCGCCGCCGTTCACGAGCTTGGCATGAAAGCTATCACGATTGCTTGCGACGTTTCCAGCGATGAGCACGTCCGCACAATGATCGACCACTGCCGCCGCGAATTTGGCCGGCTCGATTGTGTGGTTAACAACGCCGGCATGACCCATTTCGTCAATCACACCGATCTCGAAGCGATGACTGAGGCCCGCTGGGACGAAATTCTCGCGGTCAATCTCAAGGGACCGTTTTTCGTGGCCCGCGCGGCGATTCCGCTACTTCGCGAAAACGGTGGAGGTTCGATCGTCAACGTCGCTTCGGTCGCGGGCCTGCAAGGCAGCGGCAGCTCCATCGCTTACGCGGCTTCCAAAGGTGGCCTAATTACGATGACCAAATCGCTCGCCCGAGCCTTCGCCCCCGACATCCGCGTCAACGCCGTCTGCCCCGGCGTCATCATCTCCCGCTGGCTCGAAGACCATCAGGATATGGTCCAAGCTGCAATGAAAATCACGCCGCTCAAGCGGGCCTCGTCCACGGACGACATTGCCGATGTCATCACCTTCCTCGCGTGCGACGCCGGCATGATGACCGGCCAGGCCCTCGTGGTCGATGGCGGTAGAACTATGTAGAGCCGTTCCGGAGTCCCTTATGACAGAAAAACTCCCCCGCATCGAACAGCGCGACATGCAATTCCAGAATGGCACAGCGATCGGTCTTAGCCACCGCTGGGTTGGCGGTCAATGCTGCGCCATTCAGACTGCCGCGGGAATCGTCGGCTGTGGAATTTACGATCTGCACACACCGGCCGAATTCGGACAGGCTATCGCCATTGCCCGCGGCACGCCGGCCAATCCACTGGCCGAGCCCGAAGATTTGCTCGATGCCAAAATCGTCGGCTGCACGCCGAAAGCCGAATCTTTTGGCATTCGCACCGGAATGAGCGGCCGCGAAGCCGTCGAGCGGATGCTTTCCGCTGTGCCCGCCTGATTAAGCGGACCGATTGGGCCCTCAATTGACCCAATAAAGGCATGCCAATTGCACTTTAGTCTGGCATGGAATGGCTGACTTGGTTTCCATCGCTTTATGAAATGCGGGCTGCGCTGGCTGTCGCGTTGTTCATTACGTTGATCTGCCTGCTCCTGGCGGTTCGCCCACGCTCCAAATCATCGGATCGAAAGCCCATCTGATTTCACCGCCACCGCTGGGTGCTGTTTCGCTATTAGCCGCTCGTCGACCGCAACAAAGATGAACCCCGTTCGCCAACCAGCGGTGGTGGTGACGGCACCAGTCCGAGGGCAGCCACGAACAGCAGCAACCAACCTAACCAGCCCAGCGGCGCCAGAAGCCACCACATGAAGGCGCACGCCGCCAACTGAATCGTGCCGATTCCCAGAAGCCAGTGCTGACTAATCCAAACGGTCGGTGTAACGGCGAGAGCAGCAGCGCCAGCCAATAGCAGGA
>DASXLL010000207.1:0-27334 GCA_036496265.1 Pirellulaceae bacterium
ACGCCCGTAAGGCATCCACGAAGTGCATTCGGGAACGCGACGGGACGGCAGGTTCAGATATTGCCACGGGAGTTCTGCGGTGTGTTTTTCGGCGAATGTTATCAGATTTAAACTTGACCGGACTATTATGGCTTGGTGAAGTTTGGTAAGGACAAAATGTTTTGATTGTTAGGTAAGAAATATCGAATTTCTGTTTTCTGTACGAGATTGTTTCATGAGCGAGCCCCAGCCAAGGCCCACGAACTTGACTTTCGTCGAAATTCCGCTGAGCAACGCTTCCCGGGAAACCGATGAAACGTCTTTCATGCTACGGCCTTCGTCCATTGCCGGAGTCGGCGTCTTCATCACTCATCCGGTGAAGAAGGGAACGTATCTGTCGCTGTTCCTCGACGATACGATCCGACGGATTCCCTACAGTGAGATGAAAAAGGACCCTCAGCTCGAAGCGTTCTGTCTGGTTTATGGCGTGGAGCGCGAGGATTATTGCTGTGTGCCTCACAGCTTCTCCAAGATGGAAGTTGGCTGGTTCCTGAACCATTCCAAAACTCCCAACGCAGGGCGCGACGATGGCTGGCGGGCCATGCGCGACATTGCGGCCGGAGAAGAAATCACAATTGACTACACCGATTGCTAAGTCACAACCTTGTGTTCTGGGAGACCGTCATGTTGCTTGTCAAAACTTACCTGGACAAGAGCTCGATCAGCGGGATTGGCTTGTTCGCCGCGGAGCCGATCGAGGAAGGCACGCTCGTCTGGAAGCTTAACGATCTCGACATTGTGATTCACGAGCGGGATTTGAAAGCGAAGAACCTCAGCGACGTGGAGATGCAATTCGTGGAGAGGGTCTGCTACATGAACGGAAACACGTACTACATCTGTATCGATGACGCGCGGTTCATGAACCATTCCAACGACCCGAACACCTATGAAAAAGGCCAAAGCAGCATTGCCCGCCGCCGTATCGAGGCCGGTGAAGAAATAACCGCCGACTATGGCAATTACGACGACAGCAAGAAGCACCTGCCTTATGCCCAGAAAGCCGATTGACGTCTCGTCCTTGCTCATTTGACAACGATTTCCATATACGTGCTTTCCAGATCGTCAATTGTCTTATGCGATTGAATTCTTTTAGCGTCATTGTTGGTTGGTTGATTTGCTCCTCGATGTTTGGCGCTGAGCCAACGGGCTTAACGATCGCCTGGGAAAAGAACTTCCTCACCATCCGCGGAGATTTTCCTGGCGGCGAAATGAAAACGCTGTATCTGGAAGCGTATTGCCGCCCGGGTTCGACGGATCGGGACTGGAAGGAGACGGTGATTCTGCATACGGCGGAGCTGGCGGAAACGAGCGCCGACGGGAAGGTGATTAAGCTACGGGACACACTGGCGGATGGTGTCGTGGTCGAACACACGATCACCGCGGGCAAGGACGAAGTCGATTTTCGGCTGGTGGCACACAATCCAACGAATAAGCCATCGGAGGCGCATTGGGCGCAGCCTTGCATTCGCGTCGATCAATTCACCGGAACGACGAAGGCCGACTCGAAGGCAGTCGTGCCCCAATATGCCCGCAAATGCTTTCTATTCGTCGATGGCCAATTAACGCGGCTGCCGACGCAGCCGTGGGCGATGACCGCGCGATATGTCCCGGGGCAGGTCTATGCCGCGCCCGGCGTCGATCGCAACGATGTCAATCCGCGGCCGCTCAGCTCGATCGTTCCCACCAGCGGCCTCTGCGGCTGCTTCTCCGGCGACGAAAAGCAAATCATGGCCGTCGCCTGGGAGCCCTATCAAGAGATTTTTCAAGGCGTGCTGGCCTGCATTCACAGCGACTTTCGAATCGGCGGCCTCGCGCCGGGCGAAACGAAGCAGATTCATGGCAAGATTTACATCGTGCCGGTGGATGTCCCGGCGCTCCTGAAACGGTACGAGCGCGATTTTGCGCTGCAGGCGACGCCGTAACGCTGCACGTTCGCTAGAATTGGCGTCATGCTCGCAATTGCCGCTCAAACAGGATCGACTCTGCCTCGATTTGTCGACGCGCCGGAGCCACGACCGCCGGCGGCCGGCGAATTGCTGTGCCGGACGCTGGAACTGGGCGTGTGCGGCACCGACCGTGAGATTTTGAAATCGGCGAAGCCCTGGGTTCCCGCCGGTGAGGATCGCCTCATTCTCGGCCACGAATGTCTTGCGCGAATCGAAGCCGTAGGAACTGGCGTCACTGATTTTCAATCGGGCGATTTGGTCGTTCCGGTCGTGCGGCGGGCTTTGCCAGGCCACTCACGGCGACCGGACCTATTGCCATTCGGCGCGTTCGTCGAGCGCGGAATCGTTCGCGAGCACGGCTTTTCCTTGCCGCTCTGGATCGATCGGCCCGAGCATCTGTTTCGTGTGCCCGCCGACATCGTCGATCTGGCCGTGTTCACCGAGCCCCTGACATGTGCCGAAAAGGGCATCAACGAAGCGACCGTTGTGCAGCGAGCGCGGATGACCAATGATGCGATATGGACCACAACGGAGCCGCCGAGGGTACTAGTGACCGGTATGGGTCCAATTGGCTTCGCAGGCGTCCTAGCCGCCGTCGCCCGCGGCTGGCCGGTGACCATGGTCGGTCGCGATCAGCCAGATACCTTTCGCGCGAGGCTCGTCGAGCGACTGGGCGGCCATTATCTACCAACGAATGCCAGCGAACTGCCGCCGGACCGCATTGAGGCCGACGGCTACGACTTGCTGCTCGAATGCACCGGCAGCGACGACGTTTTGCTGCACGCCGCCGCCAGCGTGCGGTCCTGCGGCGTCATCGTGTGGGTGGGCAGCGACCGCGTGCCCAAGCCGGAAATGCGGAATGTGCAAAAAATGGTTCGCGACGGTTTATTAAGAAATCACATTCACATCGGCTGCGTGAACGCCGCTGCGCGGGACTTTCGCGACGCCCTCCGCGATTTGTCGCTCTTGGCCAAAGACCGGCGTGCCGAATTGACGGCATTGATCACGGCCCGTGTGAAGCCAACCGACGCCCTGCCGCACTACGAGCACCGCGAGGCGCAGGGGATCAAGACGGTTGTGATGTATTGAATTGCCGAGCCATTGTGTGGGAGGGCGAAGCTCCTGCTGAGCCGAGATTGAGCCACACAGGCTCGGCGGGAGCCTCGCCCTCCCAATCAGGCCGCCGTCACCGTCGTCAACGTTTCTTCCATCAGCTTATCAATCGATCCGATCGTTGAAAGCTCTGCCGCGATCGTCGGATGCACAAAAATCCGCACTCGCTTCACATAATCATCGAATTGCTTCGTCGCCAGCGTATGCACCGCCGGCGAAACTTCGGCCAGTGTGCGATAGACGTTTTCTTTCGGAAAGAAAACCTGGACGGCGAACTCCACCTCGCGTTTGACCGGCGGGGCGTCGAACAGAATCTCATGCGGCGCAATGCGGCGGCCAATCTGCCGACTCGCGGCGGCAGCGAACGCTTCGCTGGCCGAAACGAGCCACGGATACGGCTGGCGAGCGATCCGCTCGTACCACTGCCGCTCTTGAAAATGGCTGAATTCCGCCAGTCGCTTGTAGAGGCGCCGCGTGGGGCCAAACAGGCCGACGAGTAGCTCCGCCGCCGGCTGTCCTTCGGCGGCCGCGACAAGATGATCGATGAACGGCTGATCGGTCAAGCGAAAGAGCTGATCGAGGTCGAGGTCACGGTGCAGCAAATAAAACGCCCGCTGCAGCATCGCCGTCGCCGAGCGCACGGCATGATGCCAATAGACCTCGCTAAACATCACATACCGCGAAAACACCATCATTTCGGCAGCCGTGCGCCCCTTGTGGCTGATCGCCAGGCCGTCGCCCGCTTCATTCATGCATAGCGAGCCAATCAGCCGCTGCTGATCGAAATTGCGGCCGTAGGGAACGCCGGCATGCAGGCTGTCGCGGACCAGATAATCCATTTTGTCGATGTCGATCGGCCCGCTCAGCATGCTTTTGAGAATCCGCTGCCGCGTATCGCGTGGTTTTTCAGAGAGCAGCGACGTGACATCCCGCGGCTGCACATTCCAATCGTCCCGCAGCGTGTCGGCAATTTCGCCTTCGAGCAAAAAGCTATTGGCAAACAACTCATGCGTCGGAACGCCAGCCAAGGCCATGTCTTCGATGGCATGACAAAACGGCCAATGGCCCAGGTCGTGCAAAAGAGCCGCGGCAATGAACATTTCGCCGTCTTCCGGCCGCACGACGGCTGTAAAACGCTCATCGGCCGCAAGCTGCTTGAGATACGTCAAAGCATTGCGATACACGCCCAGCGAATGCTCCAACCGCGAGTGGCAAGCGCCCGGATAGACCAGCCCACACAGCCCAAGCTGGCTGATCCGCACGAGTCGCCGCATCTCCGGCGCATCGAGCAATTGCCGCACCCGATCCGTGAGCGGCACATCGCATTCATGCGGAATCCGCACCAACTGCTTGCGGCTGTCGAGAGCGCGAATTTCGGGAAGAAAGGCAAGCGGCATTTTGGTTCAGGTCATCCACCGCGGATCAACACCCATGATCAGTCGCAGTATGACGGTCGTTGCCAGGTAAGCCGCATATTGTAGCGCACCGGTCGTCACTTCCAGCTCGAAGCTGGCTTGAGCCGCAAAAGCTCCGATCGCCATCATGACGGGCACCACGACAGCCATGATTTGCCAGTTGGGCGGCGCGGAAAGCGGCTTCCAATTATTGAAGTACAGAAAAACAAGCCAATAGGCGCCCCAAATGGCGGCGAAGACGAGGCCGCAGGCGAGCGAACGCACCAGCACTTCCGTTCCGCGAAACGGCTCCAGCTCGTCGTCGCGAAGAAACGTGTAGGTGGCAAAGGCGAGCGGCGGACCAAGCAACGCAGCACCGAGAATCGTAATCAGTTGCGGCACGTGCTTGCCGTGGAATTGCACGCGGAGCACGACCGCGGCGATCAGCACGACCAGCACCGAGCCCACGATGATCGCGATCTGCGGCGTCGTCAGCCTAACCTCAGTGCGGGCAATCGGCTTGAAGACCGGCTGGCCGGTCGCAGTTCGATCACCCACAACCTCCGGAGCGTGAATGACGACCTGGTCCTTCAGGTCCGGAATCTTGATCGTGCTTTTGCACTTGGGGCACGGCCCCGACTTGCCCGCGAATTTCTCGCTGACTTGAAAGCGGGTGTGGCACTTGATGCAGGTGACGTCGATGGCCATGCGGAAGAGATTTAAAAAACCAGGGGACAGGGGACAGGAAACACGAGACAGTTTGGCAGACGGAGGCGGCGCGTCAACAAGCGATTCTGCTCATTCTGCCCATAGCCAATGCTTCCCTTAGCGTGACGGCTTCTCTTTTTAACGCAAAGGCCGCCAAGAAACGCAAAGTGCGCAAAGAGTCACTTATTTCTGAGACTTCCTTGGCGGTCTTTGCTTGCCTTTGCGGTCTTGGCGTTAAAAACGATAGGGTCGGCACTACGGAACTCGCACGATACTGCGGATAAGCCATGATTTCGCTCAGAACGATTTTTCGCCATTGAAGGAGCACGACGCGGCGTCTAGCATCGAATGATGGGGGAAGTGGAGGCGAATTGAACAAGCGTGCTGCTTGTTTTGAAGGAACAGGCTCATCGTGATGAAGTTTCTCTGTCCAACCGGTCATCCGCTGAACGCGCCGGAAAGCCTGGCGGGTAAGCCGAGCCGCTGCCCGCGGTGCAACACGCCGTTCACCGTTCCCCAGCCCAGCGAAGCGGGCGACGGGCAAGATGCCGCAACCGGCGGCAGTTCACGGATCACGACGGCGGGCGGCAGCGGCACCAACCTGTTCCAAGCCGAGGAGATTTTCTATTTTCTTTGCCCCAACGGCCACAAGCTCAATGGCCCGCCAACGCTCAAGGGCAAAGCCGGCAAGTGCCCCGAGTGCGGTGCGCGGTTTCTGATTCCTACCGATGAAGAAATCGCCGCGGCTGGTGAAGAAGTGATCGGCGGCGAAGAGGAAGGCAGCGCCGCGGGCGACACGGGCGCGGGCGGCATTGGCCTCAATCGCGGAGATGAATTTGGCATTGCCCCGCCGCCATCAGGAGCGGCCGGCATGGGCTATATCGTCGGCCGCCTGTGGGAGCGCCGCACCGAAAACAGCGAGCTCGAGATCTTTCTCACCGAGGGCGAGATCATCGCGCCGGACTATTATTCGGAAGTGCTTTCCACCAGCGACTACGGCGTCTTCGCCATTGAAGAGGGCGACAGCACGTTTTCAATCACGATCATTCCCTGGTCCAGCGTCCGCCGCGCCGGCCTGCGGCGACTCGGCGAGCTGTCAGCCGATCTGTTTCACTGATTTGGGAGGTTTGATTTGGGAGGGTGAAGCTCCGGCTGAGCCGAATCTTCGGCCAGAGTAGCATGGACATCTTGCGCGGGGGCGCCGCCATTCGGCCGACCGCTTAATTGTCTTCCGCCGGCGCCGTCCCATCATCAATATCGGCCAGATAGCCGAGCGTCGTCAGATTGATCGTCGTTCGCACGGCCCGCACTGAGCCATCTCCCATCACGAACTGGCATACGCTCGGATGGTAGCTGCCGAAATTGGCCGTCAGCGTTTCCGACGGCGTGCGGGCCAGGCGATAACTCGTTCCCGCGCCGCGATAGGCATAGCCCTTGTCGCCGTTGTACGTACAGCCGTCGCTCAGCACCTTGCCAAATTTGCCGACTTGCACGTGCTTTTCGCCGACCAGAAAGCTGCTGCTCGTGCCGTCGGTGAATTGAGCCCAGCGTTTGCCAATCATCGTCAATGTCGAAGGCGCCCCGACCATCCAATTGTTCATCATCTGAAACGCCCCGCGGCATTTCACCAGCGTATTGTCCCCGCCGGAGCTGCCCACGCCGTCCCACCAATAGTCGCGCCCCGTCGAGCCGACCGAGCCGGCATAATCCGACAGCGCCCCCGGCAACATCGGATTCGTCGTATTGTCGGGCACGTCGAGCGTCGGATCGCCACCGGCCACGCTAATGCTTCCCTGCTGCCCCATCTTGTGGCTGCGGCGCGAGGGACAAAAATAGGCCGGCACTGCGGCCTGAACCACAGCCGCCTTCTGCGAGTAGTAGCTCTTGGTCAAATCCCACTGATCGAAAACGGCCTTCTGTTCCAGGTACGGCAGAATCTCGACTGCCCACGTGTACCGGTTGTCGTAGCGCGTGTGCGGCAACGATTTATTGACATCCTCGAAGTTGTGGACGGCTAAGCCGATCTGCTTCAGGTGATTCTGACATTGCATCCGCCGCGCGGCTTCGCGGGCCGACTGCACCGCGGGCAACAGCAGCGCCACGAGCACGCCAATAATGGCGATCACCACGAGCAACTCGACGAGCGTGAAACCGCGGCGGATTGCCCGCCGGCATGTACGTGCTAACATCAAAACAGCACCTGGGAAGAAGAAGCTGGCGCTTTCGGAATAAGAAATAGCAGAGTGGAAAACAACCCGCCTTTGTCGGCTCTAGAACCAAAGTAATGAACCCGTCATGTTCTTGTCAAGCATTCCGTTGGAGTTCGCGATTTGTCAGCGATTTTTTGCAGGAATATTGCCAGCGAGTCGCTATGCGGTCCTCCTCCTTGTCTCACTTTGCCTCACCTTTAACGGTGGCTGTTCTTCCTCTGGGCTCTATTCAGTAACCGGCAAAGTCACCGACCAAGCCGGCCAGCCGATCGAGGGCCTGACTGGCTCTGAGGTCAGTTTCGAAGGTGGCAGCAGCAGCAGCGTCGGCGAGATCAAGGCCGACGGCACCTTCACGCTCTACACCAACAAGCCTGGCGACGGCGTTCCGCCCGGCGATTACAAGGTCTATTTCCCCCGCCGCCGCATCGACTCCGAACGCGAAGCGCCCCAATCGATCGAAGCTAAGTTCGAAAAGCCCGAAACCTCCGGCTTAGAGGCGAAAGTCGAGCCCAAGAGCAACAAATTCGAGTTCAAGCTCAACCGCGCCGGCAAAAAGGGTTAGCGCGACACCACTCTGGCGGGCCTCTTAAGCGTTGCCTAATGACAGGACCGGACTATGTAGCGCGGCGGGCATCAATTCTTCGCCGCGGCGGCCGCGGCGACGGACTCGTCGAGCAGACCGGGTACGATTGCCCTGGTTGGCTTGCGGAACTCGTTATCGTGAACCAGCAGTCCTTGTTGGCCGACGAAGTAGGTGTTGAAGTCGTCAACGACCAGATTGTAAGTGTTGTCTTCGCCGGCCGGTTCGACCTTCTCAATCCGAATTGCGGAATCAAGACCGTGCAGAAAATCGCCTGCGCGTAACTCTTTCGCCATTTTCCAGCCGGTGCCAGCAACCCAGAACGGATGGCCCACCGTGGCGATGATTTCGTCGCCGGCCACGCGAATGCAGACCATCTTTCTCGGCGGACGCAATGTTGTGCGCAAGACCGGCTTAAAGGCCAACTCGCCGCTGTCTTGGTCCTGGGCGAGTACGCGATCGCCGGCCTTAATTGCTTCGATCGGCAGCAGGCCCAGCTGCGTGCGCACGAGCGTTCCGGCTACAAAGCAGGAACTGCCAACTCCGCCATAATAGTAAGTCGACGGCTGCTGTTGATAGGCACAAAAGGTGGGCTTGGGCCAGTAGTACTGATTGTAATCCTGCCACCAATCCCAGTACTGTGTTGCATCGCGGGAAAGCGTCGCCCCTGAGAGTTGTTCGAGCACGTCGAATGTCCGGCGGTTCGCCTCGGCAATCTGCATATTGGTGAGTTCTGTCTCCGTGCTGGCAAGTTGCGCGCGCGATGCTGCGTTGTTCACTTCCGCGCCGACATTCACGGGATCGGCTCGGCCGAAGATCGAAAAACTGCGACGACGGGGACTCCAGAACATTGGCAGCGACGATTGCGATTGAATGCTGATATATCGCGCGCCGGCCTCTTCCATGCCAATCGCTTGCGAGTACTCGACAGCGCCTCTGGCATTAACCTGGATGGAAAACTGCATTTTCACAGGGGCAAGCAAGCCGGAAAGCAACAACTGCATGTAGTCTTGCTTCGTGCGTTTCTTAAGCTCAGCGACGGCGGCGCTGCGGGCCGGCGGATACGGAGACATGACGGCAACGCGAGCCAGCGCCTCGGTGGATTCGATATGTGGAAATCGTGCGAAGACCTTGACCGCCTCTTCGCTAAAACGCTCGTCCGCCTCTGCGAGCAGCGACTGCAGCACGAGAATGACCTTTGGATCATTGATGGTTGTCAATTCTCGGATTGCCTTTTCGCCAGCCCCGCTCGATTCTTCGTCGATCACCAACTGCAACCGCTTTAGCGATGGCCGCCATTGTCGAATGGCCGCCTCCACATGTTCCGCGCGATCTTGACGCTGCTTGAGCTCGCTGCCAGTGACCCAAGTTCCGCCGACATTGTGCAGGTCGAGCCGGCGGATGGCTTCCGCCTGTGTGTCGGCATCCACATCGCTTCGAGCGAGGAGTTGGGCATAGTGCAAGCGGGCCAGATCGTCGAGCCCGGCCTTCAAACACCAGCGGGCCAAGCCTCGCGTCCGCTTTGAATTGCCATCCGCCTCGTCGCGGAGCTTGCGATATTCGGCCAGTTGTGGATCGCTAGCGGCCTCTTGCTGCGCGTTGTCGAGCGTGAGCCACCTGTTGCCGATACGAACACGAGCCAGATGCCAGTTGGCTTCAGCCAGGTCCGGTTCGGCGCGAACCGCGCTGTTAAGTAGCTCGGCGCGGCGCTCATTGTCGCCCGCAGCCTCGGCTCGCAACGCGGCTATGACTTGTCTGTTAGCGACTTGTCTATTGGCGTCGCCCGCAGCCGGATTTGCCTTGACGCCTTTGTCCGCCGCGTGAAGAAATAGGGAATCAATGGCTCCGAAAGTGGCAACACATGCCACGGCCAACCGAGAGATCATGCGCGACATATCTCTCTCCTCTGTCGGATTGTGCGGTCGCCATGCCCCCAGCGCCGCTGAACCGCATTCTAACGATTCGGATTCACCGAGCCATGCTCGACCGGTTCAGATTCGTGAAAAAACGGTAACGTGGCATCCCGACAGAATGTCGCGGCTCAAGGTGTTCTCAATGGCCTACGGTCATGCGGCCAAGACAATGCTAATCCGCCAGATCAAAATTCGCCGTATTCCCGCCGCGTTTGACCTCGAATGTCAATCCGGACGAATCGGGTGCGAAATACTTTTGCGGAATCAGAGGGGCGCCGGGCATCATCTCGCCGGGCATACCAGTCACAACTTCGCCAGACTTCGGCGGTCGCTCGGGACCGCGGGCAATAATGTGAACACGATACTTGCCAGGCATAGCACCTTCACCTTTGACGGCAGTGCTCAATGAATAACGACCATTGTCGTCCGTTCGTCCGGCCGCCGGTTTGCCCTCCGCGGATTCCGGCGTGAACGTCACATCGGCATTCGGCACCGGCTTACCTTTGTAATTCACCTGTCCGCTCACGGCAGCCGTGCCACTGCCACCCCCGCAGCCCACCAAAAAGGTCAATACAGCGCAAGATAAAAGCAGCGGGAGATGATTCCTTCGCATGACGAGCTACAGTAATCCTTAGTGAATAAAGAGTGCGACTTGGAGCAGCAATGGAAACACAGTTCGCGCCATTCACGGCGGGGTGGCATATTCCCCGCCAGCGCGACTCCCCATCGCGTTATAAGTGATCTGATTAATATTTTGAGTCAGAAATGTGACTGATCCGTCGCCCATCGCGAAAATGCTGCCGCCCGGGTGATGGCTCTGAAAACCGCGGCCGCGCCACGGCGCTGTCGCCGAGCAGCCAGGACAGTAAAACGATCGTTGCTGCACCGAGTTTTGAATGTTGAAGTTGATCGGCAAGCCCGTGCCGTTGACGTTGCCCGTCGTGGTGAACCACACAATGTCGTAGCCGGAGGCCATTGTCGATGTGTGGCCGAGCATAATCGTGTTGCTCAGGCCGTCGGTCGCCTGGGCGAAACGGATCGGCGGAATGCTGGCGCGATAGTCCCAAAAGCCGCGATGGTTTGGCCCGCCACCGAACCCAAATGCCGGCTGCGAGCAGTTCGGACCGACGGCATAACCCGCCCCCGAATTACTCTGGCTGCAGCCACCACAGCCGTAAAGCGTCTGGGCGTTCGCGCCCCAGGTGTAACCGATCGTATCTCCTTGGATGAATCCGTCGCCAAAGCTGCCCATGTAATGCGAGGGCCGAGAGTTGATGACCTGTGCGGAGCCGTTGGCGATTGTCCCGGTGAATGTGGCCACACCGCTGCCATCGTTGCAAGTTGCATTCGGCAAACCGCGATTATCGGCTTTGCCCGACCCTAAAGGATCGCTTGGGCATGTCAGGCTGCCGATTTTGGCGTTGTGAATCAGCGTCATGCTGTTGCAACATGTATTGGTCATGAATTTGTTGACGGCGATGATGTCGTACAGCGGCTTTTGCTCGATGAAAGGAAGAAGATAGGGAATGAAACCCCAGCCGTTTCCGAATCCGCCCGGCGCTGCTGCGGTGCCCGGGACGGGAGTGGCACTTACGCACGGGGGCACGGTGTTATTCGTGTCATGAAAATTGTGAACAGCCAGCACGACCTGCCGAATGTTGTTCGTGCATTGCGACCGCCGCGCCGCCTCACGCGCCGACTGAACCGCCGGCAGCAACAGCGCCACCAGCACGCCGATGATCGCAATCACGACGAGCAATTCAACGAGCGTAAATCCTCGACGCCACGATTTCGAAGCGAACATAACTAGTTCTCCACGAGGACGCCGCTGCCCCGCAAACGTCCCGCCAATCAAACAATCCAATCGCAAACTATCAAACCGCGCTCGTGGTCAGATGGACCAAGGGGGAGCCAAAACGGCGGGCTTTTGTTAAGAACATCTTAAGGCGGCGAATGTCGCGTTGCTACCGCATTTCAGTCCCGGCGGCGATGAGATTTCCGTAATTATCCCTTCTTGCCATCATCGTCTTTGGCCTTGGCGTCTTTACCCTTCCCTTTTTCCTTTTTCAGCTCCGCTTGCGCTGCTGCCTTCTCTTCCGCGTTCAGCTTGCCGTCGCCGTTTTTGTCGAACCGTTGGACAAGAGGATTGCCGCTCTTGGCAGTTTTGTTGCCAGCCCCATTGGGCGGCGCCAGCAACGGCTGCGGCGGTATCGCGCTACCTCCACCACCGCCACCACCTCCTCGCAATCCGCCCCGCATCCCGCCACCTGTGCCGCCACCCATCATTCGCTGGTATGCCGCCTGGGCGGCAAAAGCTTCCTGCGGATTCAGCTTGCCGTCGCCGTCGCGGTCGAACTGTTTGGCAAACTGATCAGCGCCGGGGAAACCGCCCGGTGGGATGCCCAGATTGATGCCCTCCCGCCGCATCGCTTCTTGCGCCATCAGTTGTTCTTGAGCGCTAAGCACTCCGTTTCGATCGACATCGAATCGCGAAAGCAACTGTTGCTGCATCTGCTCAATGCTCGGCTGCACACCTGGCGTCGTGCCCGGCACGGGCACAGATGAACTTGGCACACCCGTCGGAGCAGGCGTAGTCGGTGCCTTTGGCGCTGTCTGAGCCATCGCAGCCACAGAGAACCACACACTAACTAAGCCAGCCAGTACAGCGTCGCGAAACATAACAAACCTCAACAATCAAAATCGCCGACATGCCCCGTTGCCCGCCGTCGTCCTTGCGAATCGTAATTGCAAAACCATCCTTGCGAAACGCGGCGCTATCACTAAGAGTACCTTGTCGTTCGCTGCCAAAGCCATAGTTAAGCCGTACAATTCGTAACCAAAACCGTCCGATTCCGGCCGAAAACCGAGGAAAGCATGGCTACCGCCGAACAAACGCTCGAACAAGGCTGGAAAGCACAAAAGGCGGGCGACCCGCGAACGGCTGAGCGTTTTTATCGCCAGACTCTCGCCGACCACCCCAGTGACGGCAACGCCTGGTGCTTTCTCGGCATGGCGCTGCACGATCAAGAGCGTTACCACGAAGCCGTCGCCGCCTATGAAAAGTCCCTCGCCCTACAGCCGAGCACTCACATCACGCTCAACAACCTCGGCAACACCTACCGCCTGATGCGGCAGCTCGACAAAGCCGTCGAGTGCTTCGACAAGGCCATTCGCCTCAAGCCCGACTACCTGATTGCTTTCAAAAACAAAGCCACCAGCCTCTGCTGGGAAGGCAACGTCCCGGAAGCGCTCGCCGTTTATCAGCAGGCCGAAAAAATCGCTCCGAAAGATCCCGACATCCATAAGCACCTCGGCATCATGCGTCTCCTGCTCGGCGATTTCGCCGGCGGCTGGCCCGAATACGACTGGCGCTGGCAAACGGGCGAAGTCGTCCTGCCGGATATCGACGTCGCCCGGTGGGACGGCTCATCGCTCGATGGCAAAACGATCTTGCTCACGCCCGAGCAAGGACTCGGCGACACAATCCAGTTCATTCGCTACGCAAAATGGCTCAAGGACAAATACAACTGCCGCGTCATCTTTCAGTGCCCCAAGCAACTCAAACAGCTGCTCGCCACCGTCGCCGGCGTTGACGACTGGGTCGAGACGCTCAACAGCCTGCCGCCCGTCGATTGGTTCGCGCCACTCCTGCACGTGCCGAATGTCCTCTGCCAAGAACCGGCCGACTTTCCGGCTCAAGTGCCATATATCTCAGCCGACGAAAAACTCGTCGCGGCCTGGCGGGAAAAGTTAAAGCCGTATGGCGGCCTCCGCATCGGCATCGCCTGGCGCGGCAGCCCCGGCCACCAGGCCGACGTATTTCGCAGCCTGCCGCTGGAAACGCTCACTGGCCTGATGCGCCTCAAAAACATCCATTTCTTCAGCCTGCAAAAAGGCCCGGCTCGCGAGGAGCTGAACAAACTCGCCGCCCGCATCGACGTCATCGACCTCGGTGGCGACATCGACGAAAAAACCGGTGCATTCGTCGAGACGGCCGCCGTCATGAAAAACCTGGACCTCGTCCTCGCCTGCGACACGGCGATCATCCATGTCGCCGGCGCGCTCGGCGTGCCCGTCTGGGCCTTGCTCTCCAACGTTGCCGACTGGCGCTGGCTCGCCAAGGGCGACA
Source organism: Pirellulaceae bacterium (assembly GCA_036496265.1). Classification (GTDB taxonomy): domain Bacteria; phylum Planctomycetota; class Planctomycetia; order Pirellulales; family Pirellulaceae; genus CAYLLN01. Next base: position 14,033 of record DASXLL010000207.1, read on the forward strand.
CGACGCCGTGGTACCCCACGATGCGTCTCTTTCGTCAACAAAAAATCGGCGACTGGCCGGGTGTCATCGAGCAGATCGAAACAGCCCTGCTCGCCGAATTTCCGCTGGTGCATAAGAAAACGCCAACCGACTACCATCTCGCCACCAGCGGCTTCAACCGCGTCACCCGCACCAAACGCGGTCTGGCCATGTATAACCGGCACGACAAATATGTCGGCCGCTCGCTCGATCTTTATGGCGAATATTCGACCAGCGAGCAAGACCTTTTCCGTCAGGCCGTCCGCCCCGGCTGGCTCGTCGTCGAAGCCGGGGCCAGCAGTGGCGCTCACACGCTCGTCTTCTCCCGCAGCGTTGGCAAGAGCGGCCACGTCATCGCCTTCGAGCCGCAGCGGGCCTTGTTTCAAGTGCTATGCGGCAACATGGCGCTCAATAGCATCACAAATGTCGAGTGCCGCCGCGAAGCACTCGGCGAGAAGCCCGGCAAAATTCGCGTGCCTCCGCTCGACTATAGCCAGGAAGCCAACATCTCCGGGCTCGTCCTCGGCGGCGACCGCGGCGACGAAGTCTCCGTCATCACGATCGACAGCCTCAACTTGCCGCGCTGCGATTTTCTCAAGATCGACGTCGAAGGCCTGGAGCTCGCCGTCCTCCGCGGCGCGCGGAAAACGATCGAAAAGCGCCGCCCGATCCTCTACCTCGACAACCGCCGCCGCGAAAACTCCCCTGCCATCATCGAGCTGCTCCACTCGCTCGACTACGTACTCTATTGGCACACCGCCCCGCTGTTCGACGCCAACAACTTCTATCAGAACGATGACAACATCTTCGGCGGCGGCGTCTCCGTGAACATGCTCTGCATCCACAAGTCCATCGCCACAGACATCGCCGGCCTGCGCAAAGTCGAAGGACCACAAAGCGACTGGCGCGACAGCGGGTGACACCTGACGGAGACGATCCGAAGTAGATGGGTTCTTACAGGTACGTTTTGAACAGGAGATAACGGAGGCAACAGAGGATTGCTTACCTGATTTATCTCCGTTTTCTCTGTTTCCTCCTGTTCAAAAGCATTCTTGTACGTAATGAAAGCCACGCTCCGGTGCATTGCGTACAAATTTGGGCGAGAATGACATTCAAAGGATTAGCTTCATGCTTTACCAATCGTTCCTCTTATTCTCTTGTTTTTTAACTCTGGCGATCGCCCCGATATCGATTGGCAATAGCCAAGAATCTACGGGCAAGCTTCCCGCCCCTGCCTCTCCGCCATTGAAAACCCTCGAAGAGCAAGCCGCTTACGCCATCGGCCTCGAGATCGGCGAAGAAGCGCTCGCCAACGAGCCCGATCTCAATCCCGAAATCATCGCCCGCGGCCTCATCGACGCGATGAAAAAAGCCAAGCCTGCCCTTTCCGAAGACAAGGCCCAGGAAGCGATGAGCCAGTACATGGCCAAAAAGCTCGGCCCCGGCGCGGAAAAGAATCTCAAGGAAGGCAAAGAATTCCTCGCCACGAACAAAGCCAAACAAGGCGTGATCACCACCGACAGCGGCCTGCAATACTTCGTCATCAAATCCGGCACCGGCCGAACACCGAAGCCGACCGACGTCGTCCGCGTCCATTACAACGGCATGCTCCTCGACGGCAAAGTCTTCGACACCACCATTGGCAAAGACGCCGCCGAAATCCCCGTCAACCGCGTCATCCCCGGCTGGACCGAAGCCCTCCTCAAAATGAAGGTCGGCGACAAATGGCGGCTCTACATCCCCTCCCAACTCGCTTACGGCGCCCAAGGTCCACCAGGCGGCCCCATTCCGCCCTTCGCCACCCTCATCTTCGACGTCGAGCTCCTCGACATTGTCCAGTAAGCGGTGATTTTGTGCCGTTGCCGTGACTTATCGACTGTGTGGGTGTGGTTTGCGTCGGGGGTGGCTGTGGTTCGCGCAGCGTACCACGGCTGACGCTGCAATAATCGTGGCCACAATTGCGTTCCCCCTGAGCGAGGTCCCACCATGTCGAAATCCCGATTCACCGGCTTCCTCATTGCGGGATTTTTGCTCCTCACGCTCGCCTACGCCGAGCTAAAAACACTTCCCTTCACCAAAAATCTGATCCCTTCCGGCTCCTCTTTCGCCGAAAGCACAACCACCAACCTCCCCGCCGAATTCTCCCTCTCCGGCGACGCCTCCTTCGGCCTACTCGGCGACGACCGTGACAAAAACGGCCACGGCATCCGCTTTCAGCCGTCGAAAGACATCGACAGCGACGACCAGCACGCCGGCTCTGTCACCGCGACCACGAAAATCACCGCTGACTCCGGCCGTTGGTTCCGCTTCCGCATCCGCGGCCTCGCTCAAGACAATTTCCAAGTCGAAACAGACGACCTCTATCTCCAAGTCGAATTCTTCCGTGACAACGGCACCAACTCGCTCGACCACATCAAAAAGCACGTCTATCCGCTCGTCGAACAAGACCGCAAAGACCTCCGCGACGCTGGCACCAACAAAAATCTCGGCCTCGCCACCTGGCGCTCGTTCGATCTCGAATTCAAAACGCCCTTCCCCGAAGTCGATACCCTCAAGCTCACCGCCGGCTTCGCTCACGGCGTCCCCGCCGAATCCAAATCCGAATTCTGGATCGCCGAATTCGAGCTGACGCCCATTCCAGTCCCCGCCGACTACGTTCCACCAGCCGGTGGAAAAGTCTCGCTCGCTAAAGACCAACTTGATAGCCTCGTTTCCCTCGGCGGCCGTTGGTACTTCGATCCGCGTGGCGGCAGCCGCGACGTCCCCGCCAAATTCGACCATACCAACGCCGACCGCCTCCTCTATCTCACCGACAAGCTCGAAGCTCCGTTTGCCGACAACACCACCGCCTGGCTCAAAGCCGGCTTCAAAGATCGCACCGGCAAAATCGTCGAGACGGATCGCTTCATCCCCGATAACGTCGTCATCACGCCGACATCGACACACCTCGTCATCCAGTCCAAAAACCTCCCCAACCACCCCACCGCCGTCTTCCCCGACCGCTGGCGAGCCATCGACGGCAACCCGAATTACATCCAGGAGCAAGATTCCACTTGGTACCTGCCGCTCGTGCCGCGCGAGAACCCGCAGCACGTCGCAATGAACGACAAAAACAGCAACAACGCCCTGCCGATGGGACCGATCGGCCTCGCGGTCAACGGCATCGTTTTCTTTCACCCGTTCGATCATCTGCAAGGCGAAGACGCGGTCTGGCGGCTCGACCGCTGCTGCGGCCACCCCGCCCCCACCGCCCAGTATCACTACCACAAATATCCCGTCTGCCTGAAATCCCCCTGGAGCGACGACGGAGGAGCCCACTCCCCCCTCATCGGCTTCGCCTTCGACGGCTTTCCCCTCTTCGGCCCCTACGAAGCCGCCGGCCAGCTAGCCAAGGATTCCAAAGACAACCCGCTCAACGACTTCAACGTCCACCACGACTCCGATCGCGGCTGGCACTATCACGTCACCCCCGGCCAATACCCCCACCTCATCGGCGGCTTCTGGGGCTTCGTCGATTCCCGCAATCGCGGCCAAGGCGGCCCGCCACCCGGCGGCAAAGGTCCTCCGCCCGGCAAAGGTGACTTCAAAGGCAAGTTCAAAGGCAACGGTCCGCCGCCAAAGTAGAAGCGATCGGGCAATCGGTAACCAACACGAAGAACACGAAGAGCACAAAGTGCTGGTATTCTGACTTCAATCCCTTCGTGTTCTTTGTGTACTTTGTGTTTCACTGCATTGTATTTGGCGTCTGAACTATAATCCGCGTTCATCCGCGCCATCCGCAGTTCTTCTCTCTTTTATTCCCAACCAATGCCCCAAGCCCAAAAATACTGGCTCGTCAAAACCGAGCCCGACTGTTTCTCGATTCACGACCTCGCCAAGCAACCGAAGCAAACAACCGGCTGGAGCGGCGTCCGTAATTATCAAGCCCGCAACTTTATGCGCGACGATATGAAGCTCGGCGACCGCGTCTTCGCCTACCACTCCAGCACCGACTAACCGGCCATTGTCGGCACCGCCACGATCGCCCGCGAATCCTATCCCGACCACACCGCCTGGGACAAAAACGACGATCACCACGACGCCGCCAGCACCGAAGACAGCCCCCGCTGGTTCATGGTCGACATCCGCCTCGAAAAAATCTTCAAACAGCCTCTAACACTCACCCAACTCCGCAGCATCCCCGCCCTGAAAGAAATGGAACTCCTCCGCAAAGGCTCCCGCCTCAGCGTCCAACCCGTGAGCAAAGCCGAATTCGACGCCATAATGAAGCTGGCTGGGTGACCTCTGCGTATGGCCGGAGAACTAATGAATAATCAAAGCCGTCTGAGCTTTTCAATCCGCGACCTGTTTTGGCTCATGACCATTGCTGCACTTGCAATCGGTTGGTTTGCTCACTGGGCTTCGTCTACGATTCGCTTCGAACGATTGCAGCAAGAACATATTCACGTGATGACGACACAAAGCGACGCATCAGTAGTCGGCTTGCACGAGAAGGTCAACCAAATGAAAGAGCGCGGTGACTACCAGCGCAAGCTCATGGAGGAGAAAAAGAAAGGCCTACAAGAAGGCGCGGAGTTTAGCTACCGCTATTTGCAAGAGTTGAAAAAGGCCCGAGCCGAACAGGAGGCGCGCCGGAAAGCGTCGGAGGACGCAAATTCTGAGGCCAGTAATACAAAGGCAGATACCAACGATTAGTGCGAGCTGCCTTATGAAAGTTTCACGTGACTGGTTTTGGTTTGCTATCGCACTTGCGATCGCGGTGAACTGGCACCTGCATTGGAGGTCGTGGCACTCTCGATACGACGAATTGCTCAAAGAGCACGCGTCGATGCTTCAAGACCGACAAGTGACTTCCAAATCCAATGTTGCTTCGCTCGAAGAGGGAGAGTCGGAGATCGCCGACGTCAAACGCCGGTATGAGGAGGAAGTACTGAAAAACGCATACCGGAAGGCAACGCTCGATGCACGGGTCAAGTGGGCCGTCGATCAACACTTGATGCAAGAGGCCGATTTCAAGGACACCAAAAGGAAAAAGACAGAAGCCGGCATCAATAATCCTCCCGATCGAGACAAAAAAGGCGTCGATTAGCCGCCATGGCGATAACCGACTGTTTGCCACATGAAACGCCACTTACGTGATATTGTCTGGCTCTTCCTGATCTTGTGTACGGGGTTCGGTTGGTACCTGGATTATTCATCGCAAAATCCTGAGCTTTTGAAGCTGGCCGCAGAGCACGCCTCGGTGAATGCTAAAAATGAACTGATTGCGAAACAATTCGACGACCGTCACCGCGAACTGCAGCAAGAGCTAGAAAAACGCCGACATACCGTGGAGATCACCTGGGCGTCGATCCCTCGCCTCAGAAATGAGCGGCGAAGACTGGAACGAATCGAATCGGAACTAAAAAAATCTGGCAAGGATGGTGACTGACATGTTCCAGCCCACCATTCGCGATTTGTTGTACTTCGTCGTGTTGTTGGCAATTTTCAGCGCCTGGCATGCTCATAGCGTCGCGGTGACCGAGCGTCAACGAACTTTATTGCGGCTAATCACGAAAGAGGGCCACGAATCCAATCACATTGAATCCGAATGGAATCAGTACGCCAAAACGATTCCGCGGCAGTTCGAAAAAATCCACGAGGAGCAACGCATCGCCTCCGACATGAACGGGCTCGCTCAAAATGACTTGATTGCGGTGCGCCGGCGACTGCGCGCTTTGCGCGTCGAGCTTCCCAAGCAAATCGATGGACGCGAAGGCGGCACTGAAATGTCTCCTGACGACATCGAAGACTTGAAGGTAGCCAAAATTGAATACGAGACACTTAAAGAAAGTCTTCGACGAAAGGATTAGATTTCAACCAAGCATCTCCGGCTCAATCACCCGCATCGATTTCCACTTCCCGCCGATAAACCGCAGCATATAAACCACGCCTAGCGCCAGAACCCACGCGGTCAAAATCCACCACCAGCCCCACAAGGCAATCCCCCGCTCCCGCCACTGAAAATATTCTTCGCACGTCCAGCCAACAGCGACCGCGATCATGCCAATCAGGCTCGTGGCCAGCATGATGAACTTTGTGTCCCCCGCGCCGCGCAGGGCCCCGATCAGCACGATCTGTGTCGCGTCGAAGAAGCAATAGATGGCCACGAAGCGCAGCAAATAAATCGTCGTCGTCCGCACTTCGTGAAAATCCTCGGCGGCAAACGCTGTGTGCAGAATCAAAAACGCATCGGGAATCGATAGATACAGCACCGCGAACAACCCCGTATAAGCCATTCCCAAAATCATCGCCGTCCAAGTCGCCCGCTCCGCCAAATCGGGCCGGTTCTCGCCGAGCTTTTGTCCCACGAGCGTCGTGACGGAAATATTCATGCCGATCATGGGCACGAAAGCCATCGCATTGATCGTCATCGCGATCGACGTCGCCGCTCCACCGATATCGCTGGCCCGCGCGATCGATATCGTGAGCACCGAAAACGCCAGGCATTCGACAAGCTGTGGCAGCCCGCTCGGCAAACCGAACCGAATCAACCGGCGAAATAAGCTCCAATCGAAGTGATAATCGTCCAGGCCGAATTCCTCCCGCTCCTGCGGCCGCCGCATCAAGAGCCAGAACATCAGCACTGTCACCCAGTTGGAAATCGCCGTCGTCAGCGCCGCCCCGGCAATCCCCAGCCGTGGAAATCCAAACGCGCCGAAGATGAATGTGTATTCCAGCGAAATATCCAAGAGCGTCCCGACGCAATTGACCAACATCACAATCCCGGTCAACCCGCGGCCCGTATAAAAACACGACTGAGCGCCGGTAATGACATACGCGCCGGCTCCTAGCGCAAGCACCTGAAAGTAAATCACTTCCTGCCGCACAATCGACGGGTTGTCGCTCGTGCCCGCAAACAACCACGGCGCGAGCGGAATCGACAACAAGAATAATGGCACCGTCAGCCACCCAAACCAGACCGCCTGCTGCACGGCGTTGCCGACTCGCCGTTTGCGGCCCGCCCCGGTGTATTGCGCGACAAACGTATTGGCGTACGACGCAACTCCCGCCGGCAGGCAAGTCATCGTCCAGTGATACATGCCCCCCGGCAGCGCCGCCGCCGTGGCCTCGCTGGAATACCACGAGAGGTACAACCGATCGATAAACCACATCAGCGACCAAAAGCAGCTCTGCACGATCAGCGGCAACGCCACCGCCAGCACTTCCTGGCCGCCGCACGGCCGTGACCACCAACTGTCCGGTTCAACGCCGCTAGCGGCCGGATCCATCGCCAAGCCGCGGTCATCCCTGTTTTCCACGGCTTCGGTTGACACTATCGCCTCTTCGCTTTCGATAATTCCGTTCCTTGCCCAGTCCCTCGACACCAATTGGCCTTGCCAGGTTCGCCCCGCGCGTCTCTATTCTTCGCACCAAACCCTAAAATGGAAGTTAGGACGCATCGCCAATGGATTTCGCCGGTTTAACGGCCATGGAACTCGCCGCCGTCACATTTTTCGTGCTCATCGCCGCCGGGCTCATCGCCTCGGCCGTCCTCGCGCTCCGCAACAGTGACATGAACCCATTGCAATGCATCTTGTGGGCCGTCGCCTACCTCCTCTGCAAATTCCTGTGGCGCACGCGTTGGCTCAGTCGGCCGGCGCTGCCGCGCGGTCAAGGCGCGATAATCGTCTGCAACCATCGCAGCAGCGTCGATCCGTTTTTCGTCCAAAGCTCGACAGGCCGCAAAATCCACTGGATGGTCGCCCGCGAATATTGCCAGCACGCGGCTTTCGGCGGCTTCCTGCGCTCCTGTGAAGTCATCCCTGTCGGCCGCGGCGGCATCGATACGGCTGCCACGAAAATGGCCATCCGCCTCGCCCAATCCGGCGACATCGTCGGCATGCTTCCCGAAGGCCGGATCAACATGAGCGAAGAATTCATGTTGCCCGTTCGCCCCGGCGCGGCCCTCGTCGCCATCAAAGCCAGCGTCCCAGTGGTTCCCTGCTACATCCACGGCGCACCCTATCGCCGCACCGTCGCCAGTCCGTTCTTTATGCCGGCCAGCGTCGAGGTCCGCTTCGGCGAGCCGCTTGATCCCAAAGACTTCTGCGGCGATGGTGAAGAACGACAAGCCGAACAATTCACCCGCGCCATCATCCGAGCCATCGCCCATCTCGCCGACCAACCCCATTTCGAGCCGCAACTGGCCGGCCGGAAGTGGAAGCCCACCGCCGACGAGCTCGAAGAAGCCATGGCCGCCAAAGACGCCCGCGAAGGCTTCGCCTAGCAACTCAACATCCGTTTCGCAGTCTCCACGCGCTGCCGCAGCTCCGCTTCCACTCCGTCCACTGTTTTCCCACTCGCAAACACCGTCACCACCGGCTGTCCCGCGCGAATCACCTCACCCGTCCGCGGCAAATCGGCCATCGCCGGCCAACCGCGCGGATCATTCAGCTCCCCCGCCACCATTTCCAGCACCGGCGGCACGCGGCAATCGCGCTCGGCGTACACAACCGCCTTGCCAAAGCAGTCCGGATTACTTCGGGCCAGCCACTTCACGGTCCCGCTGCCGCATGCTGCCACATGTAACCCCACCGCCTGCACCTCCCGCGCCCGCTCCAGGATCTCCACGGACGCTGAATAACGCGGATTGACTTCCACCGGCCAAAAATCGTTCGCGGCGCGAATGAAATCAACATTGAACAATCCGGCTAACTTAAACTCACTGGCCAGCGCCTCGCCAAGCTTTTTCAAGCGAACGATCTGATCATCACTCAATGCAATCGGCCCCACATTCCCCACATACAAAAACGCATTCGACAATCCAAAATCGCGCCCGATCAATTGCTTCGTCACTCCCACGAGCACCGCCTTCCCGCCAGCCGCCAAATACACCGCGCTCAGCGACTCGCCATCGACATACCGCTGCAGATACGAGCCCCGCGGCGGCCGCCGCATCTCTTCCGCCGTCGCGATCCGAACGCCAAGCCCACCGCTCGACCTCCGCGCCTTGACCAACCATTTTCCTTCCACCGCTGAACCACAAACCTCCGGAACCAAGCACCCGGCCGCCTTCAACGCCTCACCAAACTGTTCGATATCGCGCGCCCGCCGCACAACTTCCGCCGAATTCCCAATCAGCGGCCGAATTGTCGCCAGCCGCTCGATTAGCTGCGGATAGTTCTCCAAGGCCCCTGAATACATCCACGGTGCCTGCGGCGCAGCGGCCAACGCCGCTTCAATACCGTCCGGATATCGCTCAATCTTCACCGCCGGGCAAATCGCCGCCAAATCGCGATCCGCAAACAGATCGATCGCATAAGGCTTATAACCCGCACGAATTGCCGAAAAAGCCAGCGCCCGCACGCTAGCCCCGATCACAATCAATTCATCCATACGCGATATTGTAAATGTTTTTGGAATCCGCCTAGAGCGCAGATTGACAATCGGCCCCACCATTTGCTCTAGTTTTGGCAGTGACTTTTTGTCGCATCGTGCCACATGACTAGTCTCTTAACTTCAATGACGAGCCGGAAAGGGCCGATCGCCAACCTCGCTGCCGAGGACCAGGTGCAACTATTTCCGTCGCTCGCCTATCCCAGCGGCGATGGCCGCTACTGGATCGTCAACATCCACGGTGATATTTCCTCGCAGCAGCCGGTGACCTTCAGTAAGCGGATGCTGCTGAAGCTCCTGCGGCGAACGATGCGGGCCACGGCTGAAGACTTCGCCACGCCACTCTTCCAAGAACGCATCCGCCGCTTCCTCGCCGCCGATCGCCCCGGCCGCCGCGTCGCCGTTCGCATCGGCGATGATATCCACAAGCTGCCCAAAAAATCGCGCCGCAACGGCCACTTCCACGCTTCACTTCGAGTTCCAAAACATCTGGCCCAGGAGTGGGTCGAATCAGCAGCTATCGGCGGCGATAGATATTTACCGCTCGAAGTCGTCGATGCAGCGGCAACCGGCCGCGCATACCTCCTCGAGCACACCGGCCTCTCCGTCATCTCCGATATCGACGATACGCTGAAGCATTCGCACGTCGCCTGCAGGCGCACGCTGCTGACGAACACCTTCTTGCGGCCATACGAAACGATCCCCGGCATGGCGCCGCTCTTCCGGCAATGGTGGGCCGAAGGCGCCGCGTTCCACTACGTCTCATCCAGCCCCTGGCAACTCTACGATCACCTCACCGAGCACCTCGCCGACGAAGGTTTTCCGCCCGGCTCATTTCATCTAAAACTTTTCCGTCTCCGCGACCATCTGCTCCGCCGACTGCTCCTGCTCCGCCGCAGCGGCAAGCTCGGTGTCATCCGCGGCCTGCTGAAGATGTTCCCGCACCGCCGATTCCTCCTCGTCGGCGATTCCGGTGAGCACGATCCAGAAATCTACGGTGCCCTCGCCCGCCGCTATCCGCAACAAATCGCCGGCGTCTTCATTCGCCAACTCGCAGCCCCCCAAAAAGACCTTCGCCAAGACCTTCGCCGCCGCTACGGCCGTGCGTTCCGCCGCGTCGACCTGCGCCTCGTCCGCATTTTTGAAGACGCCGAAGAACTCGCCAACATCAACATTCAATAGCCGCGACCAAACACTTCGTAGGGCGGGCCTCTGGCCGGCCCTGAACTCCCATGCGCGGTGCCAGAGTCCTCTGGCACCGCACTAACCCGAGGCTCTGCCTCGCGCGCAACACCGTGAGCGAGAATCAGTTCGCCGCGCGAACCACCCGGCACGGATTCCCCGCCGCAAACACTCCTTCCGGCACATCCCTCGTCACCACACTCCCCGCCCCAATCACCGACTTCGAACCAATCGTCACTCCGGGACACAAAATCGCTCCGCCGCCGACCCAAACGTCCGATCCAATTGCAATCGGCTTGGCAAACTCCTGCGTTCGCCGCAACTCCGCATTGAGTGGGTGCGTCGCGGTGTAAATCTGCACCGCCGGACCAAACATCGAATAGTCGCCGATCTTCACCTCACAAACATCGAGCACCACGCAGTTGAAATTGAAGAACACGCGCTCACCGAGCACGATATTGAAACCGTAGTCGCAATAAAACGGCGGCTGAATCCATGCCGACTCGCCCCCTCGCCCCAGTAGCTTCTTCGAAATCTCGCGCCGCCTCTCCTGCTCGCGCTCCAAAGTCGCATTCAGCTGCCAGCACAAGTCCCTCGCCCGCTCCCTCGCCCTCACCAGCTCCGCATCCAGCGGATCATACAGCTCCCCCGCCAGCATTTTTTCCTTTTCCGTCGGCATGACAAAATCACCGCTGCAAACAACGACCGAACGACATGAAACTCGTCAGCACGTATTGTTCCCAAAGCAAGAGGCATCGCACAACCAAGCCCGGCATCGCGACCCTGCGAGCGCACCCTACATACACTTTGCACCACAGCCAAAACTCCGATTCTCTAAGTGGCACAAGAAACAAAAAACGCCCCGCGTGGAACTGAACGCGGGGCGCGTCTCGAAGCGGCTCGCGTGCTGCCTCGTCACCTTCAAACGTATCCGCCAGTCTTCAACGTGGTGGCAAGAAACTTTCAAACAAGGAAAAACTCTTGCCGGAATAGTCGATTCAATCGGTACAGCCCTCAATATCAACGGATTGGCGGTGAAATTAAAACTCCATATATCAAATAGCGTATATTCTCTTTAGCGGGTCATCCATGGGAACAACGATATGCTAACTGCTCGCGAGCTCGCTCTTACCGCGGCGATCGTCTTTGCCTTCTGCACCTGGTTCGTTGACCGGCAGTTCCTCTTCGCCGTCGTCGATGCTTTCCGCTAATCCGACGGCGTTCTCGGCCTTGGGGGTGACAAGGGTCTCGCCAGTGCTCCGCCCCGGTCGTATCAGCAATTCCGATTTCGCCGGCATTGCTCTCCAGTTTTGCCCCGCGCCAGCCGCCAATTGACTTCGGACCGCTGCTGGTCCTTCCCGAATACTACGAAATCGCTGCCACTCGCCGGCCGCGAGTCTTGCCAAAAATGCGCCCTATAAGGGCCAAAAGGATTTCCCGTGAAGACCAATGGATTGGTCCGCTGCGCTGCTCTTGCGCTTTCAGTTGCTCTCGCGACGGCCAACTTCGCCGAGGACGCCGTTGATTCCATCAGCGAATCCGTCAGCACTTCTTTCAGCGAATCCCTGACTGCGTCGGATACCGCCGATGCGTCCAGCGGCTCCCTTTTGGACGAAGCCAATTGCAATTGTTGCTGCCGCGGCAGCAGATTTTGGTTTGCCGGCGCCGAAGCCACCATGCTGCAAGCCAACGTTCGCTCGGGCGGTCTGCTCACCGCGTCGTTCTCCGACACCACCGCGCCGGGCGTATCTACGATCGCCTTTCGCGACGGCGATGGCATTAATAAGCTCGGCGTTGCTCCGCGGCTCTGGATCGGACGTCAGCTTACTCAAAATTGGGGCATCGTCGCCCGCTACTGGGACCTCACCGTGGCCGAAAAGCAATTTCCCCAACAAAACCCCGCCATCCCTTCCACGGGCACCAACTTCGCCACGTTTGAGGAGCGCAATACCGCTCGACTTTACGCCGCCGATCTCGAGCTTATGCGCAGCTTCTATACTCTCGGCTGGAAAATCGACGCCCTCGGCGGCGTCCGCCGCGCCCACATCGATTGCACTTCCGATTTTCTCGCGTTCGGCGTCTTCACCACGGGCAACTTCATCAACCTAACGCTGCAAAATGGCTTTTCCTTCGACGGCGTGGGCGGAACCGGTGGTTTGCTGGGTCGCCGCCAAATCGGCAACTTGCCGCTCCAATTTCTCATCGGCGGCCGCTTCAGCTACCTCAGCGGCCATACCGACTCGTTTGCCCGCGCCGACGGCGCAGTCGCCTCTTCTCCCAGCGCGCCACTCGTCGGCGCCGGCACCGTCTCGCGCAACGAGTCGCCTGCCACCGCGACGATCGGGGAATTCCAAACCGGTCTGCAGCTCGACTATCCCCTCGCCGTAATCCCGGCCAGCGCCTTCCTCCGCACCTCGTTCGAATACCAGAACTGGATCATCCACGGCAAACCCACCGGCGGCGTCGGATTCGGGGGCACCATCGGCGAAATTACCACGAACTCCTTCGCCAGCGGTGGCCTCGGCCGCGCCAACCTCGCCGGCGTTTCTATTGCCACCGGCATCAATTGGTAAGCTTCTGCGTCTAAGAGCCTATCCGAAAAGGATCCTCGTGTTTTCTGTAGTTTATGCGGCGGTGCGGTAGTGGAACGGCGGGCGGGACATGGGAGCGAGGCGACGGAGCATCACGTGAATGCTGCTTAATTGGATCATGGCCTCGCTCGAT
>DASXLL010000208.1:0-5457 GCA_036496265.1 Pirellulaceae bacterium
TCGTTCTCAGCCTTCGGTCCGATGACCGTGATGTACAGCGTGCCATCGGAGGCAAATGCCAGCGAAGTCGGCTTATCGAGGCTGGCAATCTTGACCGTTTTGACATCGTTGCCGCTTTGGTCTATCCGGAATAACCCGCCCTCTTCCGGCTTCATCCACGCAAAATCAGTCACATACAACTTGCCGCTGGGTGAATAGGCCACGCCACTGATGTCATAGAGCTTCGTCTCAAAATTCGAGAGCAGCTTCTTCGTCTTGGCGCTGTAGAACGACAGCAGGCTGTCCTGCGGCTTATTCACTTCTCCCATCTGGCCGATCACAATGTCGCCCTGCTTGTTGATCGCGATGCCCACCGGGGCATCGACCTCGACCGCTTCCTTCGTCGGCAGCCACCGCTCCAGCTTGCCGAATTTCGTGCCGTTCAGCTCGGCCATCGCGACCCAGCCCTTCGTGTCGTCGCCGTTGCACGTGACATAGAGTGCCGACGAGCTAAGCGCTAGGCCATAAAGATTGCCTTCGCCCAGCAAGCCTTCAGCCGGGGTCAACGGGCCGAGCTTCTGGCTGGCATCTTTCTCATAGTTGATCGCCGGCTTGCCGGAGGCAGGCACAGGATAGACGCGGACGCATTCCTCGCCGTCCTTATATCCGCCGTCGCCGACGATCACCGACTTGCCGTCGCTCGTGAAGACGAGGCCCAGCGGGCCGATGTCGTAAAACGGACCCTTGCCATAGACGTCCTTTGGCGACCCCGTGATCACGTCTTCCAGCTTGCCCCCGTCCACGCGGCAAACGCGCCCGCGGGCGCTGTCGGTGATATAGATCTGATTCGTCCCCGGCTGCACCGCCACGCCACACGGGTTCGACAAATTGCCGACGACCTCTTCGACTTTGACGTTCTGGGCCAGTGCAGTGATGCCGAAGCCAGCCATTGCTGCGAACGCAAACGCGGCGAGTGAACGGGTCATGGGTGGGGTCCTATGGAAGTGAAGTGAGTAGTTGAGTGATGGGTCACAAGTCAGAAATAATTATTTCGGCAGCTCCGGCGGCGCGATGTCCGGATAATCCGAGCTCGCCAGCCCTTCCTTCATGAACGTGAGGAGGTCCGATTTTTCCGTGGCCGAAAGCTTCAGCGGAAAAATCTCTTCATCGAGTTGTGCATTAGGAACTCCGCCCTTGTCGTAATGCTCCACGACGTCTTCCAGCGTCTTGAGGCTGCCATCGTGCATGTAAGGAGCATGCCGCGCAACTTCCCGCAGCGTCGGCGTCTTGAATGCCCCTTTGTCGCCAACCACCTTCGTCACTTCATAGCGCCCCAGGTCCGGCTTCTCGGCTTTCATCCCCACGCCAATATTATGAAACGACTCATCCGTGAAATTTGGTCCGACATGGCAAGCCGAGCAATGCGCCTTGCCGAAAAACAACTTCATGCCCCGCTCCGCGGCAACTGACATCACGTTGTGATTGCCGGCTTTGTATTTGTCGTACGGCGCATTTCCCGACAGCACCGTCCGCTCGAAGCTGGCAATTGCCTTGGAGATATTTTCCGAAGTCACATCGGTGCCAAAGACCTTTTGAAACTGCTGCTTGTAGCCCGGAATTTTATTCAGCTTGGCGACGCATTCATCGAGCTTGTGGTCCATCTCAATCGGATTCTGGATCGGCCCCAGGGCCTGGCCTTCTAGCCGCAATGCCCGCCCGTCCCAAAATTGCAGCTCGCTATACGCCGCGTTGATGATCGTCGGAGCGCTGCGGCCGCCGACCTGGCTACGAACGCCGGTGGCGAAGGGCGTCCCATTCGACCAGCCTTTTTTCGGATCGTGACAGCTCGCGCAGCTCACCGTGTCGTCGCACGACAGCCTCGGATCGAAATAAAGCTGCTTTCCCAGCTCGACTTTTTCCGGCGTCAGCGGATTATCCGCTGGCACCGGCACCGCCTTCAGGCCCAGCGGAACCTTTAGGGGATCTTTATCCGCAGCTGCCGCGACCAGCGGCAATACCGCGGCAACGAGCAAGACAAAACGAACGACAAACGAAGACATTGCGGAACTAACTCTTTCGACAAAGCCCGGAAATCAAGCTGGGAACTACCAGCGGTAAAACTCCGGCATTTTGGCGGACGCCCCGCCCGGCAGCAAGTGGCCGAAACCCCGGCGAGCGGGAGGCGTCAGCCTCCAGGTACGGTTGAAGGACGGGGACTCATCGACACCGCTCGCCTTTCAATCCGCTCGCCTATTTCACTTCGCCCCGCAGCCAGCGGGCCAGCAGATCAATTTCTTCAGCAGTCAGCAGCGCCTTTTTCGTCCCACCAGTCGGCGAGCTACCGAACGACGGCATCCGATCGTTGGTCTCGCGATAGAACCCTTCGTGCGTCGGATCGGTAATCAAACGAACGAGCCAGTCCTTTGAACCCCAGCCGGTCAAATCGGGAGCGCTGCCCAAATCGCCCTGATCGCGGAATTTGTGACAATCGACGCAGGAGGAGCTTTCGAAGGCTTCGCCTAGCGCCTTGCGGCCTTTGGCCAATGTGCCGTCAGACTCGGCGGCTTTGTCGGCTTCGGCCTGCGAGGGCAGCGCGGCCTCAGCAGAGAGAGCGGCGATCACTGCTTGCAGCCGATTTTTATCGGCATCGTCCAACTCTTTGAGGTTGTCGATCACAAAGCCAGCCATTTCGCCTGTGGCGTGGCGGGTGTTGCCGAAGTAACGCGGGGATTTGATTTGGTCGGGATCGAGGAGGCCGGTGAGCCATTCGCGGGAGCCGAAGCTGGCTAAGTCAGGTGCAGAAGGCACGGCCGGCGAGACGCCTGCCCCACGGGGATGACAGCCGGAACAGTTAGCTGCAAAGAGCCGCTCAGCTTTGTGAATATCCGTTTCCCGCGTAGGCGGCGGAGCGCCGACGATCGATGTCCACGGATTTCCAACCGTCCTCGCCAGTGCGACCGATCGCTCGGCCGTCTCTTGGTCGTGCGGCAAAACCGGCTGCTTATCGTCGGGGTCGTAATAATCGCCGCGGAGCCAATCGATGATCAGCGACAGCTCGCGAATGCTGACGTTGTTGTTTTCCGGATGAGCCAAATCCTTCGCGAACGATGGCATCCGGTCGTTCTCGTTGCGGTAAAATCGCTCATGCGTCGGATCGCTGACAAAACCGAGCATCCATTCATAAGAACCGTAGCCGGTGAGATCCGGAGCAAGTCCGAGCTGTCCGTGTTCGCCGAACTTGTGACAGCCGCGAGTACAGTTTTGCTCGATCAGGCCGACGCCGCGGCGAATTAATTCGCTATCCTTGGCATCGATTTCTCGCTGCGATTTGATTTGGGCCTGAGCTGATAGTGCAGCCGCAATCGCGTCGGTATCGTCGGCCGTGAGCGCGGCCGCGTTTTGCTTGAGCCACATCGCCATCCGGCCGTTCTTGTGGGCCGTATTTCCAAAGAAACTGGCCGATTCGATCATCGCGGGCGTGAGGAACCCTTTGAGCCAAGAACGGCTGGCAAAACCGTGGAGGTCAGGCGCGGTGGAGGCTGCTTTTCCCTCGCTTGCACTGCGGGCTAGTGTGCTGTTGGGATCGTTATGGCTGTGGCAGCTCGCACAGTGTTGATTAAACAGCCGCGGCCCGTGCGTTAGCGGATCATTGCGCAGCAGCGTCACCGCGCCTTCTTTGGGAATCAGCCGCACGTCAGATAGCGTGCCGTCGGGCAGCATTTCGCGGCGGTTGATCAGCTCGACAGTCCGCTCCGCGTTCCGCTCCGCCTCCTCCTGGGCGTCGAGAAACTCCCGCGAAGCCGTGTATTTCTTCTCGTTGAATAGCCCGAATTTCGGACCAACCCAAGCGTAGTTGTCGTCGTACAGCGCCACCGCAGTGAGCGCCGCCGCGCCAACAACGAGCAAAATCACAAATCCCCGGCTGATCTGATGCCCCAGCCGCCACGAACCAAACAGCGGCAGCGCAAACAGGATCGCCACCACAATCGTCGGAATCACGATCGCCCCAATAATCTCGCTCGATCCGGGAAAATACTTCAGAAGCTGGAAGAGAAAGAGGTAATACCATTCGGGCCGGGCCGCTGAATATGCCTGCGATGCATCGGCCGGCGCTCCCAACTCCGCCCCGCGGTGGTTTTCAGCCAGATCGCCGGAAAATAAACCGCCCAAATCGAAATGGACGACGCAGAGCATCACGATTGTTAAAAGTACGAGGCAGCCGACGGCGTCGAACAGTACCTGCCTGGGCCAAAAAAACTCATCGGGGCGGCCGGGCGTGATATGAGCCGTGATGCCGTGGCGGCGGAACAACGTGACGTGCAATCCTAGAAAGATCACCAGCAACACCGGCAGCACACCGGCATGCATCGCGAAAAATCGCGTCAGGGTGTGATGACCGTAAGCCGAGCCGCCAACTGCCAGTGTTTGCACCTCCTTGCCGACTCCGGGCGAGAGCGTCATGAGGTTCGTGGCCACGTTCGTGGCCCAAAAACCCTTCTGATCCCACGGCAGCAAATAGCCGGTGAGCCCCAAACCCATCACGAGCATCATCAGCACCAGGCCCAGCCAATAATTGACTTCCCGCGGCGGCCGATATGCCCCGTCCCACACGACCTGCAAGAGATGCAGGACCATGCACACGACCATGGCCTGAGCCATGAAGTGGTGGATGCCGCGAAGAATCCAGCCGCCGGTCATTTCGTGCTGGATGTAATAAACGCTTTCGTAAGCCGTCGTGCTGCTGGGGCTATAGGCCATCCACAGGAAAATGCCCGTGACCGCCTGCGTGACGAACGCGAACACCAGCATGCTGCCCGTCACATATCGAAATCTCGCCCCACTCGGAATCCGCTCGAACAGCGCATCATGGACCAATTCCCGGTGCCCGGTGCGGTGGTCGAGCCAATCTAGAAGCTTGTTCAACATGCGTTGTCATTGGTCATTGATCATTGGTCATTGGCGAGGTCAATCCACAAATGACAAATGACCAAGGACTAACTCGGTTTCTCTTCCCGATGCTCTATGCCCGGATAGTAGTTCACAAATTGCACCCACACCTCGCCCACTTTGAGCTTCTCCTGATCGACGGCGAGCTCGTCCATATTGCGGGGGCTGGGTGATTCACGGCCGATCCGTGTTCCATCGAGCTCGAAGCTGCTCGTGTGGCAGGGACACTGAAAGACCTTCCGCTCCGCGGCATAGCCCACAAAGCAACCGGCGTGGGGGCAGATCGCGTTGAAGCAGTGGACATTATCGCCGTCGCGCCGCAAATAGACCGCTCCGATCGGTTGATTGGCCTCGCGGTTCCAAGCATCGGTCAAGTCGGCCACCACCGGCACCTGAATCGGCGTGCCGTCCATCGGCAGGGCTCCCAGTGACGCAACACGGCGAAATGGAGGCCCAGATACGTCGCCGCTGCTCTTTTTTTGCCGCCACAGCGGATCGAGAAACGTCGCTAAACCAGCCGCAAATGGAACG
>DASXLL010000209.1:0-1728 GCA_036496265.1 Pirellulaceae bacterium
TGGACGCTGAAATATATTGGCGTAAAGGACGTCTCTATTCTTGATGGCGGCATCGCAGCCTGGCGGCAAGCAGGGCTGCCGACCGAAAGCGGAGCGAAGGCGCCGTCGCCCAGGATTTTCACAGCGGCCATCGACAAGAGCATCCTGGCCAGCGCCGGTGAGGTTGAGACGGCGGAAGGCAAGGGCGGCGCAATGCTCATCGACGCGCGGCCGGCATCGTTTTTCCTCGGCAAGGAAAAGGCGCCCGCCGCACAGGCTTATGGCCACATTCCCGGCGCCGTGAATATCGACAGCGCGGAGTTTTACGATCCAAAGACCAACCGGCTGAAAACCAAAGACGAGCTGGCAGCCATTGCCAACGCGGTACCCGCCGGGCCGGTGGTGAATTACTGTAACACCGGGCATTGGGCCGCGACCGACTGGTTCGTCATGCACGAACTGCTTGGCCGAAAAGAAGCCAGGCTCTATGCCGGCTCGATGGTCGAGTGGACCAGCAAGGCAAGCCGGCCGGTTGAATCCTCGCGCACGAAATGGGACGATCTGAAAAAGGCCCTTGGCCTCGGATCCTGATCTGCGCGGGAGTTTCCATGTCTAGCGTAAGTTTGGCCGCGTTCGGTCCGGGCGCGGCCGTTCGTATCGATCGTCTTTTCCTCGGGCTCGCGCTCGGCGCGACAGCCATCCTGATCGTGCTTGTGTTGCTCGATCAGCAGCCGGCGTCGGCCGCGCTGATCCTCGGCGGCTTCGGACTTGGCGTCGCCTTCCTCAAGGCTGAGTTCAGTTACACTGCTGCCTGGCGCCGGTTCCTGACACGCGGTGAAGCGGGCGGGCTGCTTGGTGGACTGATCGCGATCGCGATATGTGCGCTGGCCGTTGTGCCGGTTGCTGCATTGACCTCGAAGTATGGCGGAGCCATCGCCCCGCTTGGGCCCTCGCTGGTGATCGGCGCTTTTGTGTTCGGCATCGGCATGCAACTCGCAAACGGTTGCGGTTCTGGCACGCTCTATACGGTTGGCGGCGGCTCGGGACGCATGCTGATCGCATTGCTGTGCTTTGTCGTTGGCAGCGTTTTCGGCAGTCTTTCGCTGCCCGCGTTCCTGGCACTCGGCGGTGTGGACCCCGTGCTGGCGTCTGACTATTTTGGCGCGTGGGGCGGGCTGGCGGTTACGCTCGCCAGTCTTGTCGTGGCGGCCGCGATCATCATTGCGGTCGCGCGTGCGCGCGGCGCGAATTACATGCCGTCACGCAATTACCTCATCGGTGGGTTTACGATTGGCTTGCTGTGCATTGCCGTGTTTGTCGCCGGCGGCCATCCCTGGAGTGTCACGTTCGGATACACGGTCTGGGGCGCCAAAGCCGCCACCGCGCTCGGTTTCGACCTGTCGCATGCGGCCTTCTGGCAGTGGCCCGGCCCCAAGCGCGCACTTTCCGATTCCGTCTTGTCTGATACGTCGAGCCTCACCGATTTTGGCATGCTGTTCGGCGCCATGGCCGCGGCCGCGGCCAGCAAGCCCTTCGCGGCAACCGCGTGGCCGCCGGTTAAATCCATTCTGGCCGCAGGCGTCGGCGGGCTACTGATGGGCTGGGGCGCACGCCTCGGCTTCGGCTGTAACATCGGCGCCTTTGTCGGCGGGGTTGCTTCTGGCTCACTGCATGGCTGGATCTGGTTTCTCGCGGCGCTGCCTGGCTGCATGATCGGTATTCGTCTGCGGCCACTGTTTGGCCTGTCGA
>DASXLL010000210.1:0-5721 GCA_036496265.1 Pirellulaceae bacterium
TGGGTCAAACGGCTCATCGAACAACAACTCGATGAACGGATTGCGCGGTGCACTAGAACTGGGTTTCACGACGACGAAGGAGTCGCTCAGCGGGTCAAACCTAAACCACGCTGACCTTTTGGATACCGCAGCTGCGGAGAAACTACATCCACCTTGGCATCCCCGTACGTGGGCCTCTGTCGAAAAACGCGACATTCTGATGCACTTCACGATGGAAGAACTGGCCGACGCATTGACTCGAGTCGGCGAATCTCAAGCCTTGATCGACGCAGTAAGCCCGAGGGCACTGCAGCGGCTTTCGGAACTCGGGCTTGTTCTTCAGAGTTCGAACCGTGGGCCTCAATTGACGGCCGTTGGCGAGCTTTTCTTTAGTCGGCTGGCAGCCGGAGAGCAAATTCCGACCCTGGATGAGTCGCCGGTTCAGGAATTTAGTTCGTCGCTCCGCACTGGACGATAAGAACGAGCCAGTGGATGAATCAAGGGTTAGCAAAAGCGTAAAGGTGCCCTGCAGTGCGAACATAGAGCGTGTCATCGACGATAGCCGGCGTGGCGGAGAGACGTTCGCCGAGCGGCGGATTTTGGGCGACGACTTCCGGCTGATCTGCGCCAGCTTTGAGCACGGTAATGGCACCATCGGCGAGTGACGCAATGTAAATGTGACCATCGGCGGCCACGGGCGAAGCATAATAACTGCCCGCGGCGGCTGCGCGTTTAGTGTAGAGCACGTCGCCGGATTTGGCGTCGTAGGCAGTGACGATGCCGCCATCTTTCACGAGGACATATTGGCCGCGGTAGAAAATTCCAGAGGCCACGTATGGCAGGCCGGTCGTCTTCTGCCAGAGGACATTTGTTTCCGTGATGTTGCCGACACCTCCGAGCTTAAGTGCGAAGGCGCTATTCTTGGCCGCAGAAATATACTTGAGCATCCCTTCCCACTCGTCGCGGGTGAGCAGTCCGTCATGGTTCTGGTCCTGATTCTCGAAGAAGTCTTTGATCATGGTCTTCTGCGATTCTTCCTTCGAGAGAATGCCGTCGTGGTTGGCATCGGCGTCATTTTGTGCCAACAACTCATCGAAGCTTGGCATTTTAAAGTCTTTGTCGCGAGCGTCGCCGGGGGACCAGCCGGCGAAATAGAGCGTGCCGTCAGCGGCAACGACGGGCGAGGCGCAGCAGACCGAAGGCATACCATCGACGTGCCAAACTTCATCGCCCGTCGTCAGATCATAGGCGATCATCTGGCCATAGCCCGCGGCGATGATCTGCTTGCCATTTGGCGCGTCCCAAACGGCGGGCGTGCTGAAGCCAGAACGAGATTGGCGTTTCTTTTCCCATTTAACGCGACCGGTCGCGGCATCGAGTGCGAGGATTGTTGGATCCTTCATTTCGTCGCGAAGCAATATGACAGCATCGTCGACAAGAATCGGCGAAACTCCCGTGCCGAAATCGCCGACAGTCGTGACTGTTGGAAGCTCGTGCCGCCACAGCTCTTTGCCGGTCAAATCGTAGCAGAATAAACCGCACGAACCGAAATAGGAGACGATCCGTTTGCCGTCGCTGGCGGAGGTCGGCGCGGCGGGGCTGCCTTCATTCTTTTGGAACAGCTCGATCTGGGCAGCCGGTGCCTCGGCCCGCCACAGTTCGTGACCGTCGCCGCGGTCGTAGGCGATCGTGTAGAGCTTGCCTACGTCGAAGGCAGTCATTACCAGCATGTCGCCCACGACGATCGGCGAGGACGAGCCGGCCGGAGCGTCGACTTTCCACTTCACATTTTTATCAGGGCCAATTTCGATGGGTGGATGTTGGCCGTCGGCAATGCCCGACCCTCCGGGGCCGCGGAATTGGGACCAGAGATTGCACTTCGCTTTTGGTTGTTGGTCGGTCGAGGCCGCGTAGGTGATTGAGGCGAACGCGAATGCGGACAAAATGGCGAGCGAGATTTTCATCGAATTGTCCTATTGGCAATTTGTCGGTTGGAATATTGGATGACGTATTGTTACGTAGACGGCGCGGCGTGAGCAAGGCGCGGGCGAATCAACGATGCCGTGGCATGAGGACCCCGACTATATCGTTGCAGCGCGACGACGGCGTCCGCTCACGAGGTACAGCGCCGCGCGGATATCAAACAGCGGGTCGGCGGACGGGGCGATTCCGTCGACGCCTGGACGCGGGTCAAAAATGATTTTGCGCATGTCGGGGGCAAGTTCGTTGACGCGCTCCGTGAGCGTGACTGTTCCGAATTCAATCTCTTCACGATCGTCGGGCCAGACCGCAGTGGCGTCGTTAACCTCGTCGCCGGGGCCAGCCAGCTGGACGAAAATGCGGTAGCTGATCGGGCCGGTTTTGAGGTGGTTGGTGATGTCATCTATGAGAAAATTGGGCGATTTCTTCGCGGCATCTTCGACCGAAAGATATTCGTTACCGGCGGCGGGGCGAATGCGGTAGCGGCCAAACCGGCTGGTTCCGGCGGTGCTGGTGAACTGAAATGCGGAGACCGCGAAGAATGATTCGCGAGCAAAACTCGTCGGGATGGGCTTCGGCATTTGGACGAAGCGGAGGGCAAGTGGATGTGCGCCTAGGAAGGCCTCGATCGGCCACGGATGGGGCGCGGTGGGCGGGCTGGCAGCCACGGCCCGATTGAGTTCCAAGAACTCTTCGCCAGTACGAACGGGAAAACCATCAGCCGAATGGGCGACGATGTCCGTGTGGGAATGCTCGGCCAGATAGAAGCGGATCGCCATCCCACGCGGGCCGGCACCTTCAGAGTCGTTGTCCGGCACAACCGGCACTCCGGCGAAATCGGAAAGCCTGACAATCACACGGCTCGAGGGTCGGGCGACGTGGGCCGCGCGGGTAAGCTTCGCAGCGGCCGGCGTCGGTGTGAATGTGCCGGAGCACATCACGCCTTTGGCATGCACGGGACGAAAACCGGCGTGAAGCCCGAATACCGCGTCAAATGAAGCGAGCAGGTCGCGGACGAGCGTATCGCTCGGGGCAGATGAATTCTGGAGAGCAGGCGGCATGGATTTTCCCTATGAGGTTGGGTGCCGAGGCAGCATATCCGCGGCTGTCGAACTTCGCCTGTCGGAGAAGTATAACAAACTGGCGTCGTCGAGGCTCGCCGCTCGCTTGAATTGCGAAAGCGGGAGTGGTAGATACGTTTGAACACGGCCTGACATTCGATCCGGCCTGCTGGGCGGAAGTTTTGAGCAATTTTTCCAGGCGGAGCGAAATATGAAGATTCGATTGTTGCTTGCGATTGTGCCAGGCCTCATTTTTGGCGGCGAGATTGGTTTGATTCGAGCTCAAACGGCCGCGCCGGCACAGGTTGAGGCCGTCGAATCAAAGCCAGCGCCAACGGCAGAGCCCGAGGCGACTGCCGCCCCCACAAAAGATCCGCGTTACGAAATCCCGGCGACCGACGAGGGTTTGCCGGGAGCGGGGCCGATTCGGCGGGCCGCCTGGTTTCAAAGCAAGTGGCACGATCGTCGCAAGCACTTCGCCAGCAATGAAGCACAGGAGCACGGAGCGCTCGTGTTCTTCGGCGACTCAATCACGGAAGGCTGGGGCGATCGCATGAAGGACATGTTTGAGGGTGTGAAGGTCGCCAATCGCGGCGTCAGCGGTGATACGACGCGCGGAATGCTCGTGCGGTTGGACGAGGACGTGATTGCGCTCGATCCGGCAGGCGTCGTAATGCTGATGGGCACCAACGACCTGGAAGAGAAGGCGGACGCTGCAACGATAGCCGGCAACGTAAAGCTAATTGTCGATCGTCTGAAAGAACACAATCCTAAAATGCCGATCGTTTTGTGCGAAGTGCTTCCTAGCTCGCCAACCAAGAGCCGACCCGTGGAGAAAATCAAGGAGCTGAACAAAGCTTACGCTGAGGCGATGAAGGACGAGACGCAAGTAACGATGATCGACACGTGGACCCTGTTTGCCGGCGACGATGGCAACGCGAAGAAGGAAGAATTTCCTGATCTATTGCATCCGAACGCGATTGGGTATGGAAAGTGGGCGGGCGCGCTGCGGCCGGCATTGGCGACACTGGGGTTTATGGACACGGCGCCGGATGTTTTTACCCCCGAGGAAGGATTTGTGAGCTTGTTCAATGGGCACGATTTGACCGGCTGGCGATTTGTACCAACGACTGAGAAGGACCCCGCGGAAAGCAAAAAGAAGGGCGCACCGACGTGGCCAATTGTGGAGAAGGAAGTCACGTTTGACGGGCAAACGGAAACGCCGGACGGCCGGTATGTGGCGAAGAATGGCCGGCTAATCGTAACCACACCACACGAAGGGCGACGATTACAACAGCTCTGGACGACCAAAGAATTTCCGAAGGACTTTATCCTGAAGCTGGAATTTCGGGCAACGCCCAACGCCGATAGCGGCGTGTATATTCGCGCGCCACAGCTACAGTGCCGCGATTACTTATTGGCCGGGCCGTACAAGAAACTTGAGCAGTATAAGGCGGCGGATTGGAACGAGCTGGTGATCACGGTCACGGATTCCAAGGCGCACTGTGAGTGCAACGGCGAGGTGCTCGAAGACCATCTCAAAGTGCCTGAGACAGGGCCGATCGGCTTGGAGGGCGATCGCGGGCAGATGGAATATCGGCGGATACGGATTAAAGAAGGATCGTGAAAACGGCGCGCCACAAGCAACGCGAATTCCAGTCGCTTAATTTCGGCGATCCGTCTTGCTAAGTCCGCACCGCTTCGCCGCGGTGTGCCTTGAGGTATTCCTCGTAAATCCAGCGATAGGTCCGCTCCATGCCGTCGCGAAGTCGGATGTCGGGGGCCCAGCCGAGATACTTCTTAATCAGCGTGTTGTCGCTATTGCGGCCGTTGACTCCCTTCGGCGCTTTGAGATTGTGATGGCGGGTAAGCTTGACGCCAGCGATGTCGGCAACCATATCCATTAAGCCGTTGATCGTGGTCAGCTCGTCGGAGCCGAGATTGATCGGCTCTTCGATATTGCTATCCATGATTTTGCAGATGCCTTCGACGCAATCGTCGATGTACATGAAGCTGCGAGTTTGTTTGCCGTCTCCCCAGATCTCGATGTCGTGCTCGCCGGTTTCCTTGGCATGAATGACCTTGCGGCAGATGGCAGCCGGAGCCTTTTCGCGTCCGCCGTCCCACGTGCCGAAGGGCCCATAGACATTGTGGAAGCGGGCAACGCGCGTATAGAGGCCGAAATCCTCGCGGAAGTGGCGACACATCCGCTCGGAGAAAAGCTTCTCCCAACCGTAGCCGTCTTCGGGCATGGCCGGATAGGCATCTTCTTCTTTGAGCGGGACGATGTCTTCGCTGCGCTGCTTGTCGGCGTTGTAAACGCAGGCACTACTGGCGTAGAAGAAGCGGTTGACCTTGGCTTCGAGCGCGGCCTCAAGCATGTGCGTATTGATGAGCACCGAGAGCATGCAGAGGGCCTTGTTGTTTTCAATGAAGCCCATGCCGCCCATGTCCGCGGCGAGATTGTAGACGTCACCGACACCGCGACACGCAGCCTGGCAAGCCTCGCGGAGCTTGAGATCGGCTTCGATGTTTTCCACATCATCGAAGACTTGATACCATTCGTCGAGGGGTTTGATGTCGACGCTGCGGATGCGCTTGAAGCCCTGGTTGCGGAAATGGGCGACCAAGTGTCCACCGATGAAACCGCCGCCGCCCGCCACGAGAATTAACTTATCTTTCATCAAAATCTGCTACCTAT
>DASXLL010000211.1:0-15973 GCA_036496265.1 Pirellulaceae bacterium
CAGACGAGTGGGAGTGAGGGAGAGGGGGAGGGAGGGAGACGAGACTACTTACCAATGCTGCGAAGCGCGTGGTAATATCGCGGCACTTAAGAGCAATTTCGGGGGTGACTTAGATGGCAAATTGGAAGAGAATTTTCGCCGCGGCCGCGGTGGCCTTGGTCGTGATGCTCGGGTTGTTTTTGATCATTGTCGCGATGCAGCCGGGAGAGTTCCGGATTACACGGTCGGCGACGATGAAAGCTGCGCCGGCGACGGTGTTCGCCGAAGTCAATGATTTTCACAAATGGGAGGCATGGTCGCCGTGGGCAAAGCTCGATCCGAACGCCAAAGCGGTATTCGCAGGGCCGGAATCCGGAGAGGGAGCCAAATTCAGTTGGTCGGGCAACGACAAAGTGGGTGAAGGGACACAAACGATCGTCGAAAGCAAGCCCGAGGAGCGAATTCGCATCCGCCTGGATTTTGAGAAGCCGATGAAGGACACGAGCGAGGCGGAATTCACATTCAAACCACAAGATGACCAAACACAGGTCACGTGGAGCATGTCCGGCAAGAAAAACTTTGTCGGCAAAGCCGTCTGCATGTTCATGAATATGGACAAGATGATCGGCGGGGAATTTGACAAAGGACTGGCGAGCTTGAAGAGGATTGTGGAGAAGCCGGCGGAGACGGTTAGCGCTGGTGGAAGCGAAGAAAAACCAAACAGCGAGAGCTAGAACATGAGCCAAGGTGATCTAGGCACGATGAAGCCAATCAACACGCCCACCGGAATGTATTGGACCGGGTGGGTGATCAGCGGTTTGGTGGCCGCGGCGATGGCGATGAGCGGTGCGATGAAGTTTTCTGGTTCGCCGCAGATTGTGCAGATGTTTGAGCACCTGGGATGGCCGCCGAAGCTCGTGCTCGCGATGGGAATCCTCGAGCTGACGGTGACCGTGTTGTATTCGATTCCACCGACGAGCGTACTCGGCGCGATATTGCTCACTGGCTACCTGGGCGGTGCGATCGCGACGCATGTCCGTCTAGGAGAGCCGTTTTTTGTGCAGGCCGGCATCGGCGTGCTCGTCTGGCTGGGGCTGTTTTTACGCGATGCGAGAATCAGAGAACTCATTCCGCTGCGCAGATAGTGCGTCGGCCTTTCGCACCGCGCAAGGCGCCACGGCCGTCGGACTGGTCACTAAAATGCCTAACAGCTGCTATCTTGTTTACAGAAGGGGGTTTGCCAGCCTCCCCCGGTAGTGGTGAGTTACCGTGGAGACTATCATCCCCCGCTCGCGGACAGTACGCGCGACGAACTCAACTCCAACCGGAATTTAAAACGCAGGATGCCTCAACTTACGATTAAACCGGTCGAAACGAGCGGCGAACGGCGGCAGTTTTTGGAACTGCCGTGGCAGATCAATCGCAATGATCCAAATTGGGTCCCGCCCCTGCGGCAAAATCAGGCGGAATTGGTGGGGTACAAGAAGCACCCGTTCTATTTGGATGCGGAGGGGCAGACGTTTTTGGCACTGGAAAGCGGCCGGCCCGTGGGACGGATCATGGCAATCTTGAACCACGCTCACAATCGTTATCAAAAAGAGCAAATTGGCTTTTTTGGCTTTTTTGAATCCATCGACAGCCAAGAAGTGGCGGCGGGGTTGTTCGAGGCGGTGCGACATTGGCTGACGAAGCGGGGAATTGATCGCGTCCGCGGACCGGTGAATCCGTCGTTGAACTACGAATGCGGCCTGTTGATCGAAGGCTTTGACACGCCACCGTTTTTCATGATGACGCACAACCTGCCCTACTATCAGCGGTTGATCGAGGGTTGCGGCTTCGGCAAAGTCGAAGACATGTTCGCGTTTAACGCCAAGATGGACATGCTCGATGGTGTCGATAAGAAGCTCGGCTTTATCATTGATGAGTGCAAAAAGCGGTTCGATATCAAGATGCGGCGGATGGATCGCTCGCGGTTCAAGCAGGATGTGCGACTGTTTCTGGACATCTATAACCAGGCACTCATGGGCACCTGGGGCTTTGTTCCGCTATCGGAAGCGGAAATCGATCACATGGCGGATTCCATGAAACATTTGATCGTGCCGGAGATGACGACAATTGCCGAGATCGATGGACGCGCCGTCGGGGCGCAGTTCGGTTTGCTCGACTACAACAGCCGCATCAAACAGATCGACGGGCGGCTGTTTCCCTTCGGCTTCATTCGCCTGCTCTGGAACAAGAAGGCCATCAAGCGCGTGCGGTTGATCAGTACGAATGTCATTCCCGAATATCAGAAGTGGGGCCTGGGGCTGGTAATTTCGTCGCGGCTGTTGCCGGAATCGATCCAGTGGGGCATTGAAGAAGGGGAGTTTAGTTGGGTATTGGAGAGCAATAAGCTTTCGTATGGCACGCTGAAGCGGGCAGGCACGAAGATCACGAAGCGGTATCGAATTTTTGATTATCCCGCGCCGGTGGAAAGTATGGCGGCCCCGTGAACGTGCGGTATCGGTCTCGAAACGGATGACTTATTCGCGGCTCAACCCACTCGGATAGCCCAAAGTCTGAGCGATCTACCTTGTTCCGAAACGAGACGCGGCGTTGGTTTTTCGCGTCAATTTGAGACCCTGGCCGGAAACCGGTCTGGGGGGTGCGCGACGGTGTAGTCGTTTCAAAGCTAGCGGCTTAAACGGTTTAGATGTTACAGGGCTAATTATGCCTGGCTATGGCATGGCAGTTGCGTAATGGGGCTTTCGACAAACAAACCTGCCCTTTCGATCCGGCGGACGGAAGGAGCGACAAACCATGACCAGCCACACTGAAAAAACGACTCGCGCACCACTGATTCACCATCCTTCGGACGCGCTCGACTTCTTCGGTTGCTACGATTCCAGCAGTCGGGCCTGGAGCGACTTTGACCTTGAAATCAGCGAGCGAATTGCTGAATTTGAGCGCAGCCATTTGCACTATTTGAGGCATTCGGCAAATTCGGACCGGCGCTCAATCTGGACAAAAAAGCCGCACTAAAGCGGTTCCCATTTTTACTCGTGAGACGCCCTAAAGCGGCTCCACATCGGTCGCCAGTTCTTGCCTGCCTCGATGGGCATAAGCCAGCACCATCAGGCCGGCAATCGTCAGCCCGACGCCAAGCGTAAGCCAAGGCGAGAGCGCTTCGTGGAAGATTAAAACTCCGGCCAGCGCGGCCATGGTGGCTTGGGTGGCATTCAAGGCATTGACATAAACGACGCTCGTAAGCTGCAGCGATTTTGTCAGGGCAATGAAGGCGATCGTATTGCAGATGCCGGCTCCTGCCATCAACGCGAATTCGTTGCCGGTCGTCGCCAGCATGCCAGCGTGGCCGATTCGTAACCAGGCGATCAGGCTGAGCGACACCAGTCCGACAAACGATACGGTAAACAGCGTGGCCGGCAGCGGTGCTCCGCGGGTGACGCAATAGCGGAGGATGACATTCAGGATCGAATAAGCAAAACCGCAGAGGCAGGCAGCGGCCACGCCGGCGACAAGTTGCCAGAATGGCACGGGCGACTGCAGAACCGATTGCCCAGCCGCATGAGCGCCGAGCGAGAGGACGCAAATCGCCGCGAGCAGTAATGCGAGAGCGACCGCCGCTTTGGGTGTTACTGGTTCGCCGAGAAACACACGGCCGAGAACGGCGGCGCCCAAGATCATGCCGCCGAGCGACAGCGGTACGGTGAGGGCGACGCCGATTTGGCCGAGGGCCCATTGAAACGAAATATTGCCGCCAAGCTGACCGATGAGTCCGCCGATGGCAATGGCGGCTAGCATCGGCCGTGGCGGCAGTACTTTTTGGCCACGAAAAGCAAGGACGGCCATCGCAGCGCCCATCAATAGCGTCGTGGGGATAGCCTTATTGGCGGAAACCCAGACAGGATCGCAAGTTCCGACGGCCCGGAGGAACGAATTCGAGCAGGTATAAATAAGAGCGGAGAAGAGGCCGCAGAAAGTGCCGAAAGCGTGCGGATCGACGAGCGAAAGGGGGCGAATTGGCGCGAGCGGGCGGGAATCCACGCTCGGATTGTAGCAAAATGAAAGTGCGGCGGGTTTCATGTTCCAGGTTGCATGTTTCAAATTAAGGAATGGTGAACGATGTCCGTTGCAGCCGTAGCGAGGCGGGTGGCGAGGTTGTTGAGGACACGCGAAGTGAAGGTTGTGTTCGCGGAAAGTTGCACGGGCGGATTGGTGAGCGGGGCGCTAACTGCGGTGCCAGGAATTTCGGATTTTCACTGCGGCGGCGTGGTGGTTTATCGAAATGCGACCAAGACGGCCTATTTGGGCATTCCGGCTGATGTGCTGCAGAAACCAGGGCCGGTCAGCGCGGAGGTCGCGGAGCTGATGGCGATCAGGATTTTGGAGAAAACGCCGGAGGCGGATGCGGCCATTTCGGTCACCGGCCACTTGGGACCCCATGCTCCGGCCAGGCTGGACGGCCGCGTCTATTCGGCGGTTGCCTGGCGTGATAAAGACCGCAATTCGGCCCGTTTTCGTGTCAAAACCACGCGATTTCAGTGCAATAAAGCCGATTCGCGGCTGCAGCGGCAGCGGTGGGTCGTGCAGCAAGTGCTAGAGTTGCTAGGGCGGGAACTTGAAGCCGCAGACGACTTATGACGACGCCACGAGCACTGTGCATATTTCAAGAGCCGGCGAGCGACGCTGTTTTGGCTGGTTGTGACGAACCGCGCGCTGGCCAATCTCCCGCGATTCCGATTGTCGCGGTTGCGTTTAGCGCTGTCATGCACTTGGCAATCTTGGGCAGCGCTTCTGTCATACAGGCGATGAATGCGCGCCGTGGTATGCAGCCGCCAATTGGCACGGATAACGTGTTGCACATTGTTTTTATTGCGCTCGTTCTCGCGCAATGCGGATTAGTCGCCGTATTTCTCGCTCGTTGTTTTTGGCCCCTGTATGTAAAGGCGACGGCAGGTTCGATTGTGCTACTGATTTTGTGGCTGCTCCTCTCGGTTACGCTGGAAAGCCTGGTGCAGACGCCAATTGGCGCGGGAGCATGGGCAACCTGCCTGATTCTCGAAGCGGTTTTGGTTTGGCTATTTGTGACCGCAATTGAAATGACGCTCGACTACGATCTGGTTGCGCGTCGTTTGCGATTTCGAATATTGCACCTATTGATTCTCACAACGCTCATAGCAGTTGGCTTTGGGGCAGCGCGAATCTGGGCTGCACGAGACGGCTATGAGCTCGCCAATATTCGATCATGGATTTTCTACTGGCCTATTCAGCTCGCAGGTGTCGTTAATGCAATACTGACAATCTGCTTGTACGCGACTTTCCGGCTTGCCCGAAACTGGCCGGTGCGATCGGTACTTGCTGCTGCTCCATTGATAGCGATCGTCTTTGCG
The DNA here is from genome assembly GCA_036496265.1 of Pirellulaceae bacterium. Taxonomy (GTDB): domain Bacteria; phylum Planctomycetota; class Planctomycetia; order Pirellulales; family Pirellulaceae; genus CAYLLN01. Next base: position 5,370 of record DASXLL010000211.1, read on the forward strand.
GCGCCGCTGATATTCAAGTCGCTTTTTCCCCAGCAAACCTCGGTGACGGAAATGCGGTGGTTGTTTGGAAGCGAGGGGCTCTTCTTGATCGCGACGCTGGTGCCGATGGAGGTTCTGAGAGGTCACGCTCACATCTTGAAGTAGAAAGTGCGGCACGCAGCGCGCCAGGCGCGCTGCCAAAGCGGCTGATAGCCGGCATGAATGCGAGCCACGCCGGTTGCGCCGACGACGATTTGGCTGCTGGGATCGTCGAGCGGAATGTTGGCTTGATAGACGACAGAGAGCGGTCGTTCGACGCCTGACCGATCGGTACGCGTCGCCATTTCTCCGCCGGCCTTGGCGGCAAGTCGCGATGAGGCAGCTTCCATATTCTGTTGCGCGATGTGATCGAGGAGACCGGTGAGTCGCTGGCCGGGTTGTGAATTAAGGAGCAGGACCACCGTTTGCCCGGGATGCACGAACTCGAGGTCATCCTGGTCAATGGCAACAATCGCTTCGAGGTGGCCGGGCTCCGCGATGCGGCACAGCAGCGTGCTGGATTCGAGATACGCTCCCACGTTTCGCGGCTCAAGTGGCCGGCCGGACCAGCTCGCCAGTCGCAAACGGGTCCGTTCTTCGGCCGGCTTGGACGTGGCGGGAACGATGATGCCCGTTGCCGGGGCGCGAATGACCAGCTTGGCAAGGTCTTCCTTAAGACGGCGGATTTGCTTATTCAGCGCCGCGAGGGCTTCTTCGGTGTGCGAAAGTTCGAGCAAAGCATCCGCGTCGGAATGTGCCCGTTGGCGAATGCTCTCAATGCGGGCTTCCAGGTCCCCGCGCTGGGCTGTTAGCTTTTGAAGGGTCAGTAGCGCTTCGCAATCGGCCAGTTCCGCGATCGCCTGACCGGCGTTGACGTGGCCATCCTTGAGATAGACTTTTTTCAGCTCACCGGGCAGTTCGACGTAGACGCTCGCGGCGTCTCGCGGCTGAATTTCGAACGTCGCCGCGACGTAGAACGGCAGCGGCACGATGGCGATTGCGGCCGCGGCGGCAACGATCGCCGAGAAACTGACGAGCGCACGCATTTGATTCACCTCGCGCTTGGCGGCCGGTTGGAGCAGAAATCGGAACAACTTGATGAGCGGAAGGCCGATCAGCGAAAAGACCATCAGGCCCGCCAGAAGCTGACCGACGATTTTCAGGCCGTAGGGTTCCAAGACGCGGTAGAGGAACCAGTAAATCGAGAGGGAGACGATCCAGGTGTAAGCCGCGGAAGCGACACTATAGGCCGCGAACAGCCATTGATGCCTCACAGGCGTGAATGGATCGGGTCGCTCACGCAGGCCGAGCAGCCAAGCCGCCAGCTTGCGCTGAATGATCGCGGCCGCTTTTTGGCGGAGGTTCGGAATTTCCAGCAGATCGGCCAGGATGTAGTAACCGTCGAATCGCATCAGCGGGTTGACGTTGAAGAGCAACGTACTCACCGAGCAGACGAACATCACGTTGAGGCAGAGGTGATTGAAGAGGCCCGGCTGGCTGGCGAACCACAGGAGCGTGCAAAGCGAAGCGAGAATCAGCTCGATGTACATGCCGGCAGCGCCGACGGCGGCGCGCCGCCATTTGCTGGGGATGAGCCAGGCGTCGCTCACATTGCAGTACAGGCAGGGCGTCAGAACGAGGAGCATGACGCCCATCTCGTGGCATTCGCCGCCAAAACGTTTGCAGGCCAGGCCGTGACCAATCTCGTGCAGAACTTTCGTCGCTCCGAGCGTCACCGCGAGCCAAAACCAGTTGTTGGAAGCAAAGAAAGCCCGAAAACTGGGCAAGCGGAGCCAGACGGAATCGAATTCTGCGGCGACGAACGCGGCGGCGACGAGCATGAGGGTGAAGGCAAAGGCAGCGGCGAGCGGGGAGAAAATCCAGCCGGCGCGTCGGTTCAGCCAGCATAGAAAACGGTCAGGATCGATGCCGCGGAAGCGGAGGCACAGAAAATTGCCGGCCAGCTCCAGCCATTTTTGACGGCGACGCTGGTTGTCTCGCTTCAAAAGCTCTCGGCCTTGGCCTGCCGCGTTGGCCACGAGCAGATTGGTTCGGTGCAGCATGGTCAAAAGGTGCTGCAACTGGCTGCTGGTGATTCGCTGGGGAGCAAAGCGGCGCTCGAACTCATCGCGGACAGACTGCGACGACGTTTGGCCGTCGAGCATCGAGAGGACGGCGAACTCCTCGTCCTCGAAGCGATAGTATTTCAGCGTCAGCGGGTCTTTGATCGTCCAATACTCGCGGCCTTGCCACGGTTGCCGCCGCACGACCAGATCGCGGCGCATGGTTAGCGCGATCGGCCGGTCGGCGATGGACGTGAACAGGTCATTCATCGTCGCGAGAGTTCTTAGCGGACGCGGGGGGCTTGCTGGGGCGAGGTCAGGCCAATGTTCATCGTTGCGGTCATACCGGGGCGGAGCAGCGGGCTACCGTTTTCGGTGCGGTTTTCGACTTCCGCTCGCACGCGATATTTGTCACCGGCTTGGACGAGCGGGCTGACGAAGACGACATCACCGATGAAGCGGGCCATGCGGCCGCCGACAAGTTGCACCTCAACAGAAACTGGGCGGCCCGTGATTTCCTCCGGACCGACTTCCGTGGCGTTCAGAAAACCTTCGACGCGGAGGCGGTCGATACGGACGACTTGCAGGACGGGCTCGCCGGCGGCGACCCATTCTCCCTTTTCGTGGAGAATGTTCACGACGACGCCGGCCAGCGGCGAGACGATTTGGCGACGGGCGACGGCGTACGTGGCTGATTTCACGGCAGCTTGATGCACATCGGCGTTCATTTTGGCAACTCGGCGTTCGAGCTTGCTGCGTTCGATTTGCAATTCGTCGCGATGCTTGGCCAGTTGCAGCTTTTGGATCTCCTGCTGCGTGACGCCGCCAGGGCTTTTGCGGTCGATCGAGAGGGCGCGTTCCAGTTCCGCGCTGGCAACGGCGAAGGCGGCTTCGGCATAGCGGACTTCGATGTCGTCTTGCGCCTTGGCCAGAGCAGCGTCGCGCTCTAGCTCGGCCGCGAGCTTGTCAATCTGCGGCTGCTGGTCGTCGATCTGAGCGATCAATTGGCCAGCGGTGACGAATTGACCTTCCGCGACGGCGACATTCATCAGCGGGCCGGCTTCTCGGGCCGGCACTTGGACGTCTTCGATGAGCGAAACGAGGCAGTGGGACAGTTTCACCTCGCGCGCCGGGGTCGGAGCAGTCTTCTGCGGCACGACCGGCGAGCTGGCGACCGGAGGCACGGCAAGGACAAGTACAGCCAGGGCAAGTGACGTGTTCATGTAAGCCTTCGTTGCGCGGAACGTTACGTCGGCAACCAAAACAGGATTTTGGATTGCACGGTTTCGATCAGGTCGCAGAACCAGGCGTAGCCAATGCTGGTGCGGCCGCAGTTGAGCTTCGCGGTGACGGTGGTCTGGTCGTGAAGCTGCGGAAGCTGGGATTTTTCCATGGCGACGCGGACGAGGATCGTGTTGCCTTCGTCGCCGCGAACTTCAGCGGTTTGCTCCAGCTCGGCGACGGTGCCGTGGAATGTCTGGCCGGGATGGCTAGAAAGCACGAAGGTCACGTCGAGCGAATGCGCATTCGTTTGCGCTCGTTGAACGTGATACAGGCGGCGTTCGGGGAGATAAAGTTCGAGTTCCCAAGGACCGTCGGGATTGGCGAGCGTCATCAGACCCTGACCGCGAGCGACCGGTCGCTTGATGAGCAGGTCACGAACCTTCCAGGTGACGACCTGACCGCGTTCAGGCGCGACGACAGAAAGTTGGCCCTGCTTTTCACGCAGGAGAGTCAATTCACGGTCGATGCTTTCTGCTTCTTGCACGAGCTGCAGCCGTTCGCCGAAGAGGCGATTTTCTTCGACCGGTGACAACCGCGCCGTTCCACCTTTGTTATCGAGGAGAATTCGCTCGACCGCGGTCAGTCGCTCGTGATTCGTCGTTTGCCGGCCGAGCGCGGCGGCGAGCTGCAAATCGAGATCGGTATTCGTCATTTGGGCGAGCACGGCGCCGGATTCCACGATTTGGCCGTGCTCGACGGGGACGCTCGAAACCAGTCCGTCCAAAGGCGCAAAGATTTCGGATCGTTCCGAAGGTTGCAGTTTGCCGCGGGCTTGGATTTCAAAACTGGTCGGAATAAGCACGAGAGCGGCAATTAGGGATGCCGCCGCCGCCAGCGCAATCTTGGATTTCGCTAAGCCGCTGCCGTGAAACAGCCAAGTGACTTGGCCAAGTGCTTGCCACAGCGGCAGCAAGAATATGCCGCTGTGGTTCAATGCGTTGACGAGGGCCTGGCCGCTGTGATGCGCCACCGCGGTAGCCCGCGAGCGAAGCGTTTCGGTCGCGGCCGAATCGCGGAATTGTTCGATGATCAAAGCGCCGATAGGGTGACTTGCGGTCTTTTCCGCCTCGGACGTGCTCGGGCTCGCGTCGTTAAATTCGGCCTTCGTCGTGAGCGGCAAAACGCCAATCAGCCTCGCGTGCGAGCGATCGATATAGGTGTGAAGTGGCGCTTGAATTTGTGGCGGCAGATCATCAGAGCCGTCGCTCCAGATGGATTCACCCGTTTTGACGACGGCCATCGCCAGCTGCGAGAGCGCACGGACTTCGGATGCGCGGCGGTCAAGCGTATCGAGGCCGCTGACGGCTTCCACTTGGCATTTGCTGCCGCAGCAAATGGCGAGCGTCAAGCGGTCGCAACCGATGACGCGGCGGCCTTCATTGACGATGGCATAGGCCGCTTCGCGGCGGTCGAGGCTCTCGTGAATCGTGGCGAGAAAACCTTCCAACTGCCGCCACAGCGAATGGGTTTCTTCCAGCTGCCGCAGCCGGCGGCCTTTGATGTAGCCGCAAGCCAGATCGCACATTTGGACGAGAAACCGCAGATAGCCGCGCTGTGCGCTCGGGGCGCCGCCCGGGCGCTGAAAAATCTCGATGAGGCCCTGGCTTTCGTCTTCGACGACGAACGGCGCAAGGACAATCAGCGATTCGGTCGGATTTCCGGGGCTGCTATCCGTGTTTTTGCCGCTGCTAGGCGGAGCAAGCAGAGCCTGCCCGCTATCAACAACGTTTTTCAGCAGCAGGCTGTGCTGCGAGCGCGACCGCGCTGACGAATCGATGCCGCTGTTCGCCAGATTGATTTGGAACTGCAGCTTCAGCTGGCCGTTTTCCGTCTTGAGCCAGACCGCCCCGCCGGTGGCGGCCATCGCCGAGACAATTCGGGCGAGAAGCCCACTGTAAAACTCGTCCGGCGAAATGTCCTGAGCCGAGAGCTTCGTGATCTCCTGCACGAGAGCGTTGATCTCGTGCTTCATCTCGGCGACGAGCTGCGGGTCGGGGCCGAGCGTTGGATTGCCATCAGCCGGGCCGTTCGCGCGCCGCGGCTGGGCGTGCGGCGGGTGGGCGGCGTTAGACGAAGTGACAGCGGCCATCGACTTGCTTGCTGATTGAAACGAAGCGGCGCGAAAACACTCTCCGTGGATATTCGGCAGCCGCAAGGTCCGCGCTGCGGTTAAAGACCGTACAACCGGTAGAGTTTGCGCGGATTCACACGCCAGGCTCCGCTGGTCAAGCCAGCGGTGGCACCCAGAAGCAAGCGTCGCTAGCGATGACGGGCCTTGTAGTCGATCCAGCCGAGGAGGAGGCCGCCGGCGATAACGGCGAAAGCCCAGAGGGCTTCGAGTGAGCGGCGCTGAATGGCGTAGTTCACGGCTGCATAGACCATTGCGCCGCTGGTGACGGCGAAGATCGTGGGGAGCGCAGGGAAGAAGGGAGTGCGGAACGCCGCGGTGGCTGTTGCGCCGCGCAATCGCAAGAGAATGAGCGAAACGGCCACGAGGGCGATGAAACCCCAGTAGAACGGAGCGGTGAAAACCACGAGCCGCTCGAAGCCCTCCCGGCGGCAACTGCAGACGAGGGCCAGCGTGATCAACGTTTGCATCACGAGCGAGCGGAGCGGCACGCCAGTTCGCTCATTCCACTGGCCAAGCCAGCGGAGCGTTGGATGATGTGTTCCCAGGGCATAAAAAACACGTGCGCCCGTGAAGAGCATTCCATTAACTGTGCCCAGACAGGACACAACGACGAGCAGGCTAATGGCCGTTGAGCCGAGTGTGCCCAAGCGCAGCGCGAGAACGTCAGCGGCGACGGCCTTGGACGCGGCGACGCCAGCGAGACCTAGGGCGTGGATGAAGGCGGCGTTGACGAGCAGGTAAATCGCCGTCACGACGCCGGTTCCGAGCAACAAGGCGCGAAAAATATTTCGCTCCGGATCGCGGACCTCGGCGGCGACGAACGACATGTCGGCCCAGCCGCCGTAGGCAAACATGATTTGAATCAGGGCGAGGCTGAGACTGCCCCCGAAGACGGTTGCAACTGCTGATTCGCTTGTCGCCGATGGAGTCGCCGACAAACCGACAACAATTAAGGCCGCTAAACCGACGAGCTTCAGTCCAGTGAGAAAATTCTGCGTGGCAGTTCCAGTTCTCAGGCCAACGGCGTTCAAAATCGCAAGGACGAGGATGGCGCCGGCGGCAATCAGCGACGAGCGAGTGCCGGAAGCGTCTCGATCATTGGCAAACAGGCGCTCGGCGTAGTCGGCCATGACAAACGCGACCGCGCCAATGTTGCCGGGCCGTACGATCCAGAATTCGGTCCAAGCGAAGGCGAAGCCGACGCTGCGACCGAGCCCTTCGGAGAGATAGACGTAAGTGCCGCCGACCTGGGGAAACGCAGTCGCCATCTCGGCATAACACATTGCGCCGATCAGCGCGACGAGGCCGCCGACAATCCATAATGCGAGCGACCAACTTCCCGCGCCCCCCACCACGTCCGGCGCGATCCGATATACCGCCGAGCCAATGATAATGCCGACCGTGATCGAGGTCGTGTCGAGCAGAGACAGCGAGCGGCGAGGTTGAGCGGTTTCCGGCATCATGTCGCGATTCGGCATTTGCCAAGTCTATCCGGGATTCGGAGGCTTGTTTCGGCGGCTCTCCGACTTGGCCCGTACGGGCCGCAAAAACGCATTGGTTCAAAAACGCCGGTTAGGACGGTTGTGTCGATCGCAACCACAGCGGTCAACCGAGAAAACCCCAACGGGGGAGGACCGCCCGGTCTCCCTGCGAAAATTCGCCTAACTTCAATCGCGACCTACCGTTTAGGACTCGAACGACTCGCTCCCTTGCGTCGAAATGCGGCATTGGCATGTGGAAATTCTTGATTGAGTTCTGGACCGGCCTGTGGAAGGCAGGGCCGACGGGGGACACTGCGAAACCAGCAGTGCCGAGCGCGCCGCAGCCGGAGGTTTCTGAAGCAATCGATCCCGCGCAGTTGAAGCAAATGCTGGGTCTGGTCAGTGAGTTGACGACGAAGGTGGCGCAGGACGTTGGCGATCACAACAAGAACCTTGAAGGGATCTCGAATGAGCTGCGGTCGGTCGCCGAAAACAATCCGGCAGCGGCAGCGGCACTTGTTTGCAAGCTCTTGGTGGCCAACCAGCAGCTGCAAGGCAGATTGACGCGAGCTGAAGGAATGTTGCAGATGCACTCGCGCGAGCTGCGCGATGCGGTGACGTCGGCGCGGACCGATTCGTTGACCGGGTTGATGAATCGGCGGGCGCTCGACGAAAAGCTGAACGAATGCGTATCGTCGCTCCTGGAGGACGGAACGCCGGCGACACTTATGTTTCTGGACGTCGATCGATTCAAGCATTTCAACGATACCTACGGGCATTTGATTGGAGACAAGTGTCTCGTCCATGTGGCGGCGGCGTTGTGCGCGAAGGCGGATGCCACCGATTGTCTGGCACGGTTTGGCGGTGAAGAATTTGTGGCGGTCTTCTGCGGGCAGACGGCGGCCGAAGTGCGGCAGCGCGCGGAGGCGATGCGGCGGTCGATTCGACATCGGCCCATGATCATCGAGGGCTGCTGCAAGCCGGTGACCGCCAGCGGCGGACTGGCCGAGCTGGCGGCCGGCGAATCGGTTGCCGAATGGATCAAGCGAGCCGACATGGCGCTGTATGCGGCGAAGGCCGGCGGTCGAGACGCGGCTTATGAGATGAATGGAGCATCGCCCGACAAAATCGTCTGGGCGTCGCATGATGAACAATCGCAGTCGGCGACCAAGGAAGGATCGCAGCGGTCGGTGTTTGAGGCGGCTGCAGAAATCGCCGTGGAGGCGTTCGCGGACACTAGTTTTGTGCCGAGCGTGGCGCGGCGGATCGCCGAATGGCGGCGGGGCGGAACAACATTGACCGTGATGCTGGCTCGGCTGGATCGCCTCGACGAGGCGAACTCTGGCTGGGAGCTGGACGACCGGCACAGCGCCATCCGGATCGCGATGCATGCGACGCGGGCCTGTTTGCGGGAAATGGATATGATCACGCGGTGGCAAAGCGACGGAATTGCCGTTCTGTTGCCGAATACTTCGGCCCGGGACACCAAAACCGTTGCGCGGCGGCTGCGGAATTCGCTGGCCGCGGACTCCGTCGGCGGACAGGTATCGCTGAGCATGGGGATCGCCGAGGGCATTGAGGGAAATGACGCCAAGCGGGTGCTGGAACGAGCTTGGTTGGCGCTGGAAGCAGCTCGCTCGGCGGGGCCGGGCGGCGTGGCGATTCACGACGGTCTGAAAGCCGTACTGGTGAAAGCTGCCCTGGCGGCAAAATAATCGAACCACGAGCTTGTGGACCCGCGAGATCTCGTGAGCCGGCGAGCCGTGGATAACGGTAAGTCGATGTCCACGGCCTTTGAAGCGGAAAGGAAGCCGCGGGTCGTCGGTGCTGGGCAGCTTTTGCCGTTATCGTTGAAATTCTTGTCTTTTAAGTTGCCCGTTCGGGCTCCGGTTTGCGAACCTGCCGTCGGCCTTTAGAATCTGAGAGAGACAGGCGTATCCCGGATGGGTGGCCGAGTGGTTTAAGGCACCGGTCTTGAAAACCGGCGTGGGCGAAAGTCCACCGTGGGTTCGAATCCCTCCCCATCCGCTTTTACACCTCGCATGGCGTCGTAGCAGACCGCAGAGGCTTGCACCGTCCCGTTTTCCGGGGGGGTGCTCGCCCGCAATCTGCGTGACCATGCGATCCATCGCGGCTGGTTGCTGCTTCGGGTTTTGCTTCGTGACTGCTTCGGGTTTTGCTTCGCCTTCCCCCCTGTGTACAGTTGACGACTGACAAAGCGCTTTCGCGATGTGCTCAGGCGTGACTTGCAGGTAGTGCTTGCGGGCGACTTTCTCGGAATTCCCCATCCAGGCACAAACGACGTGCGATGGGAACTGGTCCTCAAGTTCTGTCTGCCGGGAACTTCGCAGGTTGTGAAAAAGCCGGGGCCATTTCTTGAGACCGGCACGTTTGATGACTTTCTCAAATGTCGTGCGCAGGTTGCAATTCCGCCAGCCGCTCTTTCCCATTGCCGACTTGCGGAACTTTTCGTTGACGACGTAAATGGCCTTGTCGGGCGGACGCTCGAACGAAGTTCGCAGGTGTTCGTACAGTTCTGGGAACAAAGGGATCGTCCGCGTGGCCTTGCCTTCATGGTGCTCGGTCTTGGGCGACTGGACCTCGACCAAGTTGTTTTCCCAGTCCACATCTTCCCAGCGGAGCGACAGCACTTCGCTGGGGCACCGCAAACCGCCGTAGCGGCACAACGCCACGATCATCCGCCAATCGTGGTCGGGACAAGCGTCCAACAAGGCTTGCGTATCGTTGCGCGTGATGAAGTGCATCTTGTCCGGCATCGTCCCCGCGATCGTAACTTCATCGAAAGGGTTTTCGGTGATGAGCCGCTTGCGTTTCGCCGACTTGAACCACGTCTTGGCCCATTGCAGCCGCTTACGAATCGTAAGATTGGCCAGCCCCTCGGCAATCATCGCCTGCTTATAGTCGTCCGCATCGCCAGGCGAAATGCTTACCAAATCGCGGTCAGCCCTGAACTGGTTGACTAGACCAAGCCGACCCTGCCGCCAGACTTCCTTGGTCGCGGGTTTCACGTCGCTTCGACCATCGATGTAACTGTCGATGAACGCGGCCAATTTCACGGTCTCTGTCTTGGTGCGTTTTGGCACCAATCCCGCGGCCACCAGTTTTTCGTGGAGCGCATCGCCAATATCGGCGACCCACTTGGCGGTGTCGCTGTCCCAACTGAGCCTGGCAATTGCCGCAGCGTTCAATGCCTCAACTTTGGTACTGATCTCCTGCCCGTACTTTGCCGTAGCCTTGCCGAGCCGAATCGTCTGTCGTTTGTTAGAGCCGTTAGTGAACTGAATCCAACGGTGCCCGTTGGGACGTTTGATAATGCTTGCCATGTTCCTGCCTCTTGTGTGCTTGGAGCCTAGTTCGATTCCTGGCCATTTGGAAGCGCTTCTCGTCTCGTTTTTGCCTCGATCCATTTGGCCAGTTCCACCATGTCATAGCGAAGGCACCGGCCCATTCGGACAAATGGCAAACCGCCCCCGTGGGTAAGGCTATGGAGGGTACGGGGACAGACGGCGAGAAGCCTCGCAGCTTCCTTGGACTTGATAAGGACTTGTTCGGTCATACGATTTCCTAGTGAGGGTTCATGGAATGGATGCGGCCAAGGATGCTTCC
>DASXLL010000212.1:0-43600 GCA_036496265.1 Pirellulaceae bacterium
GTCCATCTCCGGCGGGGATAGCGGCAAGACGACGTCGATTACCGGAACGGGAGGAACTGGCGGTGCCGGTTCGACGCTCGGATACGACGGCATCCGGATCATTGGCTCGGGTTCCACGGTGACGTCCAGCGGTGGCAATGTACATCTCACGGGATTTGGCGGCTCTAGCGAAGGCCCTGGCACGGGCGATGGGAATTTCGGCATTTGGCTCGTTCCCGGCAATACGATATCTGCCGGCGGCAGCGGAAACGTTCAAATCGACGGCACCGGCGGCACGAATCCGGTTGGATACAACCACGGCGTCGAAATCGAAGGCTTAGTCACGGCCGCTGGAGGCGATGTGTCCATAGCGGGTTCGGCGAGCCAAACCGGCGACTCGTCGTACGACCAGCACGGCGTCCGGATTGTCTTGGGCGGCCAGGTTACAGGCGCTTCTGGGCATGCGGTGACCGTTACCGGCACGAGTGAAAATGGTCCATTTGATTCCGGCCTCGTGGTCTTTAGCGCCGGCATTAGCGCCAGCAGCGGCGGACAAATTAACCTCATTGCCGATTCGATGGATCTGGGGACTCAAGCCAGCGCCACGATCGACGCCGGCAGCAGCGGAACGGTGTCGTTGCAGCAAAAGACGAACGGCACGCTCATCGACCTCGGTGGATCCGACGTTGTTACTGGCTCTGTTCCCATAACGCTCGGCCTGACCGAAACCGAGATCAATAGCATCACCGCCGGTACGATCAACATCGGCAATTCGAACTCCGGCGCCATAACCATCAGCGATTCGATCGCCCGCAACGCCGGCTCAACGGCAGCGATCAATTTGACGACCGCCAGCGGCAATAACATCACCTTCGGAGCCAGCGGCAGCCTCGATGCTAAAAACGGCAACGTCACACTGCTCACCAACTCTTCCGGCTCCGGCGGCATCCTCAGCGGCGGCCTAGCAACTGACGTTTTTTCGGCCAGCCTGAGCCTGGCTGCCGGTAGCGGCGGCATCGGTGCTGCCGGCAACCCGCTCGTTTTTTCTGCCACGAATTTGAACGCAACCACCGGCGGCAATGCCAATCAATTCTTAAGCGTCAGCGGCGGCGGCTCAACCACGATCGACTCTACCGGACTTTCGGCCGGCAGCGGTACGATCGAGTTCGACGGCGGCACATTCACGCTCGGCGGCTCTAACCGCGTCAACGATAGCACCAACCTAAACATCAACGGCGGAACTTTCGACATCGGTGCCAATAATGAAACTGTTGCTGGTGTCACGCTCACCACCGGCAGCATCACCGGCACTGGTGGCACGCTGACCAGCACGACGACGTTTCAAACCCAAAGCGGCTCGATCAGCGCGATTCTAGCGGGTTCAGTCGGCCTAACGCAGAACGCTGCCGGCACGACTACTTTGAGTGGCGCAAACACCTACAGCGGCAACACGACGATCACCAATGGCACGCTAATGCTCGGAGCCGCCAATGCCATACCGAATGGGTCCGGACTTGGAAACGTCATCTTGAATCCGCCAGCTGGTACCGCAACGCTCGATCTTGGCGGCTTTAATGAAACCGTTGACGGGCTGATGAGCAGCGGACTAGGCAGCAGTGTTGTAGATAACTCGGGCACATCAGTCGCGACCTTGAAAATCGGAGATAACAGCGTCAACAGCGACTACGCGGGAGTCATCAAGAATTCTGGTGGCGCTCTATCGATTGAAAAGATTGGAACAGGCATCCTCACCCTCACTGGCACGAACGCGTATTCAGGCACAACCACGGTTAGCCAAGGAATTCTTACGGCTGGCGGCGGTAGTGCGATACCGGACACTAGCGATGTATACGTTTTTCCGACCTGGACGTTTCGAATCTCTGCGAGCGAGACAATCGGTGCTTTGAATGGCATCGGGATCGTCACCAACCTGGCCAGCGCAACGCTGACTGTCACTAACGGTGGTGACTATGGCGGTCAAATTGTCAACGGCACCGGTACGCTTGGCTTAATCGTCAATGGGATCAATAAGACGTTGACGCTCGACGGTACAAACACCTACACGGGCAATACAACGGTCGTAGCAGGAACGCTGGACGTGGACGGCAGCATTACCAGCAACGTGACCGTGAAAAGTAGTGGCATTCTGGGTGGATTTCTTGGCACCATCAACTCCTCCAATACCGTCACCGTCGAAAATGGCGGCGAACTAACACCGGGATTCAAGGGCCCGCTTCAGTCGGGAAGCGTCAGTCTCAGCAGCGGCGCTATTTTTTCTGTCTTAGTTGTCGGTTTCGCCGATCATTCGCAGTTGAACGTGATGGGAACGGTTAACCTGGCGGGCGCAACGCTGGATTATGGATCATCAGGTCCAATACTAGGCAGTCAATACGTCTTGATCGATAACGATGGAACTGACGCAATCAGCGGAACCTTTAATGGTTATGCCGAAGGCAAAGTGTTCACCATTGCGGGTCACGCCGTCCAGATCTCCTACCAAGGCGGCGATGGCAACGATGTCGTGCTCACCGCTGTCGATAATGCCAATCCGGTTCTGCAAGGCACGCCCGGCGATGATACCTGGCTCGTCAAACGCAATGCCGACAATACGCACCTAGATATCTCCCTAAACGGCGCCCTTGTCGATTCACCCGTTTATGCCGACCTGACCTCGCTCTCAATCAACGGCCTGGCCGGCAACGACACTCTCACCGTCGACGACTCGCTCGGCAGCGCGATTCCCGGTTCGGGCATTAATTTTGACGGCGGGACGAGCACCACCGCCGACAAGCTGATCCTCACCGGCGGTACACAGAGTTCGGTCGCCTATAACTATACCGACAATCAAACCGGCAGCATCACCAGCAACTTCGGAACGATCAATTTCAGTAACACCGAGCAGCTCGCCGACACCAACACGGGCACGGGAACTATCACGGAGATTACCGTTAATCTGCACGCGATAATAGCGTCGTTGAATGCGGTAACTCTCGCCGGCGACGGCACGACTAGCAACAAACTCTCCCGCCTCACCGCTTCCACCATTCCCCAGACCGACTTCGCCAATCCCACCGGCTCGCTCACGATCAATCGCGGCAGTTCCGCCGACACCATCACCATCAATGACGTGCCGGATTTCACCGCGGCCCTCCAAATCGGCGCCGCCGGCAGCGAGTTCGCCGCGGTCACGTTCGCAGGCGCCCTCACACTGGCTGCCAACAAGAACTTGTCAGCGAACGCGATCGGCACAATCAGTCTGCCAAACACAACCAGCAATTTGGCCGTCAGCGGAACGGGCGCCGTCACGCTCACAACCGCCCAAAACATTTCATTAGCCAACGGCGCGAGTATCACCGCCGTTAACGGCAACATTACACTCTCCGCGAATCAGCAGACGACACCGACCAGCGGAACGTTCGTCGGCGTTGACATCAGCTCATTTACGCCCTCGCTCCAGGTCACCGGCAGCGGTGTGATTAGCATTGCAGGAAAAGGCGGCGATGGCACCGGCATCACCTCCGAATACGGCGTCTACGTCGGCGGCGGCATCAGCGGTGGCACAGGCGGTGTCAGCATCACCGGCAATGGCGGCGGCGCCGGTTCGTCTCTGGCGAGCTACGGTGTGTACGTTGACGGTTCCGCAATTACTGCAGCCGGAACAGGTCCGATCACCGTCCAAGGCGCTGGTGGCGCTTCGGCAGGACTGAGTAACTACGGCGTGTTCCTCCTAGCCAGCGGCGCCTCGATCGTGTCCAGCGGCGGCGATGTTCAGGTCACCGGCCACGGCGGCGGCTCTGGTGCGGCGCAAAGCGGCGTCGGCATAATTGACCAAGGGGGCCAAATCACGGCTGGCGGTACTGGCTCGCTGACGATTCAGGGTTTCGGTGGACCGGGCACCGGCAGCACGAATTACGGCGTGGAGTTGCTCGGCAGTAGCGCGCTGCTCAGCGCCGGCGGAACCGTGAATATCACTGGCGTCGAGGGCGGTGGAGATTCCGGCCTCGCTTTCACCACCAACGGTGGAACCGTTTCGAGTCCCTCGTCCGTCACGCTCATCGCCGATAGCATCAATCTCTTCGGCAGCCCGACGATCAGCGGCGGCTCTGGCGGCAGCGTCTCCGTTCATCCGTTCACGGCCGGAAAGGACATTAGCCTTGGCCCGACGACTGACACCGTCGGCAGCGGCTCGCTCGCGCTTTCAGACGCTGAGTTGGACACATTGACAGCCGGAACGATCAACATCGGCGACGCGAATTCGGGTTCCATTGGCCTGACCACTGCGATCGATCGAGCGGCCGGTTCGACGACGGCAATCAACCTAACCGCCGGCGCCGGAAACATCTCTCTCGGCGGCGGCTTCGATGCGAAGAATGGCAGCGTCACACTGCTGACCAACGCTTCTGGCAGCGGTGCGATCATCAGCGGCACGGCTACGGTCGATATCACAGCCGCCAATGTAAGCCTGACGGCTGGCAACGGCGGAATCGGCCAAAGCGCTGATCCGGTCGTCGTGGCCGCGACGAACTTGAATACCTCAACGCCAAATGCCAATCAGTTCCTGCAAATCACCGGTTCGACCACCATCGACGCGACAGGGTTGTCCGCGGGCACCGGAACAATTCGGCTCAGCGGTGGGAATCTGCAGCTCGGCGGAAACGATCGAATCGATGACAAAACAACGCTCGATGTCAATGGAGTAACATTCGACATCGAAGCGTTTAGCGACACCGTCGGCGGCGTCACCCTTGAACAAGGCTCCATCACGGGAACGACCGGCATACTAACCAGCAAAACAACCTTCCAAACGCAAAGCGGCTCGATAATCGCCATTTTGGCTGGCAATGTGGGAGTGACCCAAAGCGGCAACGGCACGACGATTCTCAGCGGCGCCAACACCTACAGCGGCACGACTACAATCGCCGCCGGGACGCTCCAAATTGGTAATGGAGGTAGCACGGGCAACCTCGGCACGGGCAATGTCGTGGACAACGGAACGCTGGCCTTTAAGCCCACAGCCGCTTCCAACGTGGCGAACGTCATCAGTGGCACCGGTGGCCTGACAATCGTCACCGGGCAAATTGATCTTTCTGGGACAAACACATACACGGGCACCACGCTAATATCCTCCGGCAGTTTACTTTTCCTGGGCGCCGGCTCGAGCACGGGCTCGCTGTCGCCAAGCAGTGCGATCATCGATAACGGGTTGTTTGGTTCTCAGCGCAGCAACACACTTACTCAAGGCGTCGATTTTGCCAGCGTCATCTCCGGCTCGGGCGGTGTGTTTGCAGCTGGTGGCTTGCTGCTCAATGGACTCAACACCTATACGGGAATAACGACAATCAGCGCGGGGACGTTAACGGTCAATTCCATCAAAAATGTGGGCGGTGGACCTAGCGCGCTTGGCGCACCGACCAGCGGGGCCGGTGGCACGATTGGGATCGGCACTACGGGCGCCGCTCCTCCTGGGCTTACCAGCAAGCTCGTCTATACGGGTACAGGCGATACAACGGACCGCGTCATTAATTTACGGGAAACGGCGGGCAATTTTACCATCCTAGATCAGTCGGGCACGGGTTTGCTCAAATTTACAAGCTCGTTCACGGCGACCGGTGCGAGCGCTAAGACATTAACGCTTCAGGGCTCAACGTCGAGCCCAGCGGAAATCGCCGGCACCATTGTGAACAACAGCCCGACCAACACAACGTCGCTAACCAAGACGGGCACCGGCACTTGGACACTCAGTGGAAATAACACCTATACGGGCGCAACGACGGTTTCAGCCGGCACGTTGCTGATCAACGGCAGTATTACCAGCAATGTCTCCGTGGCCAGCGGCGCGACGCTGGGCGGCAAAATGGCCGGCGCGGGCACGGGCACAATCAATGGCACGATCAACGTTGCCAGCGGCGGTCATCTAGCGCCCGGTTCTAACGCCGGAATCCTCAATTCGGGCAATCTGACGCTCGCCAGCGGCGCCAATTTCGATGTCGAACTGAATGGTGGGACCGCAGGCAGCGGCTATGACCAGCAAAACGTGACGGGCACGGTCGATGTGACTGGCTCCGCGCTCAATCTGACACTCGGCTTCACGCCTGCTGTCGGAAACTCGTTCACGATCATCAATAACGATTCGAACGATGCGGTCACGGGTACTTTCAACGGCCTGCCCGAGGGCAAAGTCTTTACCGCCACGACGGGTTCGTTCAGCGGCACATTCCAAATCACCTACCGAGGCGGCGATGGCAATGACGTTGTACTCACGGCGGTCAGCGCTTCCACGCCTGCTCTGCAGGGAACTCCTGGTGACGACAAGTGGCTCGTCAAGCGCAATGCCGACACCACGCATCTGGATATCATCCTTAACGGCATCATCATCTCGTCGCCGGTCTATGCGAGCCTGACCAGCCTTTCCATCAGCAGCCTGGCCGGCAACGACACGCTCACGGTCGATTCCTCCGCCGGCAACGCATTTCCATCCGGTGGAATCAACTTCGACGGCGGCACGTCCACGACCACTGGCGACACGCTCATTATCACCGGCGGCAGCGAAGGCACCGTCACTTACGATTACACCAGCAACCAGGCCGGCACCGTTACGAGCGATCTCGGCAAGGTGAGCTATCTGGCCCTCGAACAACTGACCAACGCTGGCGCTGCGACGGATGTGACCTTTGACCTGCCCACCGGTCCAAATAACGCCACGCTCGGTGACGACGGAACCAGCGGCAACACACTTTCCCGTCTCAGCGCCACGACGATTGTGCAAACCGACTTTGCCAATCCCTCCAGTTCGTTGACAATCAAACGCGGTAATGCGGCCGATGCCCTGACAGTCAACTCACTCCCCGATTTCGACGCCGCTCTAAATGTCGGCGCTGCCGGCGGCGAGTTTTCCGCTGTGACATTCAACAGCAGTCTTAACTTGGGTACCGATAAGAGTCTTTCGGTCAGCGCTACTGGAACGATCAGCCTGCCAAATACCACGAGTGATTTGTCGGTCAGCGGGATCGGAACGGTGACGCTCACAACGGCCAGAGACATCAACCTTGCGAGTGGTTCGAGCATCACCTCTGTTGACGGCGATATATTGCTTTCGGCGAATCAGCAGCCGACGCCGACCAGCGGGACTTTCGTTGGCGTAGATGTCAATGGGTCGATAGTTCGGGTGGCTGGCGCCGGCGAAGTGACAATCCAAGGCATGGGAGGCGACACCCCTTTCCTGGGCGCGAACCTGAATGGCGTGCGCGTTCGGTCCAGCGCTATTGTCAAGGGCGGCACAGGCGGGTTGCAGCTTACCGGCATAGGCGGTGGGTCAGGACAATCGTCGGCTAATGGAGTAAGCGTCGAGACATTAGCGCAATTAGGCGCCGCGGGTACTGGTCCCGTGAATATTCAGGGCACGGGTGGGATGGGATCCTTGGGCGCCAATGATGGCGTATCAGTCAGCTCCACGGTTACGTCTGATGGCGGGATTGTCCATGTTGTTGGCCGAGGCGGCGTTGGATTTAGCTACGGAGTGCACGTGGGTGCCACGGGCATGATTAGCAGCGGCGGAGCTGGGAATACCATTATTGAGGGAACGGGCGATAACGGCGTAGACGTGGCCGATGGACTAATCACATCAAGCGGTGGAAATGTGGAGGTCACAGGCCAGGGATCAGGAACCTCGTTGCGAAGCTCAGGCGTAATTCTCAATGGTGGGACCATCAGCGCAGGAGGCAACGGCGCCGTCGCGGTTACGGGCACGGGCGGAGCGACGTCGGACGATCTCAACATCGGAGTTTGGGTCGACGCCGGAACAATTAATTCCAGCGGCGGCAATGTCACGGTAACCGGCCAAGGCGGAGGATCCGCAGGTTCAGCTAGCAACGCCGGGGTTCGCGTGCAGTCCGGCCAAATTTCTGCTGGCGTATCAGGTGCCGTCAGTGTGCGAGGCACGGGCGGAACTAGCTCGGGCGCTTCGAATAATGGGGTCTTCGTTGGATTTGACAATGCGACAATCGCTTCGAGCGGCGGCAATGTGGAAGTGACCGGTGTGGAAGGAAACGGGAGCTCCGGGACCGCGATTTTTGTCCGAACCTCTGGCTCCATCTCCGCGGCTGGAAACGGCACGCTCACGCTCATCGCCAACACCATGAGCATTGATAGCTCGTCGACAATCAGCGCCAGCGCTACCAGCAGCGTTACGTTGAGAACACTTAGCAACGACACCGCGATTGATTTGGGTCTCGCGACAGACTCGGTTGGCGGCCCGTTAGCACTAACGGACGAGGAACTTGACAGGTTTACCGCCGGGACGATCAACGTCGGCGATGCAAACTCCGGAAAAATCATTATTTCCGCCGCGATTTCTCGATCTGCTGCAACGGTGGTGAACTTAATCAGTGACGGATCGATCAATTTCGCGACAGGCTCGATCGATACCGGGGGAGGCAACCTGACTTTGACGCCCGGGACCAGCGGCAGTGTTGGTGTGGCGAGCGCGGGGACCGATGCAACGGTGGGTGCGGGCAGTGTCTCGTTCGGCAGCGGCAGCGATTTGGCGATTGGGATCAATGGTACGACGGTTGATACGGATTACGACCAACTCCATGTGATTGGAACGGTCGATTTGACCGGAGTGAATCTGGTGCTTTCCGGCACGTATACGCCGGCGGGTGGCAATACGTTCACCATTGTCAACAACGATGGCCCAAATGATGTGATCGGGGAGTTCAATGGGCTGCATGACGGCGATGTGGTTCAAATTGCGGCGGGAGCGCTGGCGGGTAGTTACAGGATTTCTTATCACGGTGGTGATGGCAACGATGTAGTTATCAGTTCGGGCAACGCTCCGCCGAGCTTTACCAGTGGCGGGAATCAGACGGGGTTCGATGAAGATGCGGTGACGCATGGGCCGGCGAATGAGCAGGTGGTGGCGAATTGGGCTAGTAACGTGTCGGCTGGGCCGGGCGAATCGGGTCAAACGCTTACGTTCCATGTCGATAACGACAATCATGCGATTTTCGCGGTGCAGCCGACGATCGATGCGGATGGGACGCTGCATTACACGGCGAAGCCGAATGCGCATGGTGTGGCGACCGTTACGGTGACGCTGCAGGACGATGGCGGTGGGACGGATACGAGCGGCCAGCAGCAGTTCACGATTGAAATTAAGAAGCTCCATAAGCTACACAATGCGGCTGAGATCGGCACTCGCAATGGGCTCGATGTGACGGGCGCGACGAGCGTTCAGCCAGACGGCCACATCGTCGCGGCCGACGTATTGGCGGTTATCAATTACATCAATGCGAAGGGTTCCGGTGAAATTCCGGCCAGCGTGCCGATTGGGGCACCGTATGTCGATGTGAACGGCGACGATCGGGTTGTCGCGCAGGACGTGCTCGACGTTATCAACTGGATCAACGCGCATCCGGGTCAGTCGGAAGGCGAAGCGGCTGATGATTCGACCGGTGCATCCGAAGCGGCCGCTGACTCATCGATGGCGGACCTCATTTCGCTGATCGCGGCTGACATTGCTTCGACCGACAGTAAGCGCCGCCGAGTGTAGATCGGCGGCAAGCAAGCGTCTCGACTATAGGCAAACCTGTTCGGCAGGTTGGCGCGACGGGGTCGGGAGTCGATTGCGGTAGTCGTTGTCCATGTGGAAAATCGTTGGCGCAATCGACTCCCGACCCCTTCCTTTCCATTGCTTCGACCGACAGTAAGCGCCGCCGAGGGTGATTTAGATCGCTTAATGGAATGAATTAAAATCTGCAATGGAGCGAAACCGGGAGGCTTACGCCTCCCGCTCGCCATTTAGAGACGGCCGGCCGAGGTTTCAGCTCGGAGTTGGGCGATCATCTCCTGGGTTGCGGCCTCGACCGCTTCTTGCCAGCGGTTGGCGCCGAAGCGATTCTTATACTCGGGCCGCTCGTGGGCGAAGATGATGCCGCGGCTGTTGTTGACGATTGCGCCGAGGCCGTGTGGATCGAAAGCCGCGGCGCAATCCTTAGCTGTGCCGCCTTGAGCGCCGAAGCCGGGGATGAGGAGCCAGGTGTGCGGCATCGCTTGCCGCAATTGGGCCAGTTGCTGTGGGTAGGTCGCGCCGACGACGGCACCGACGCTGCCGTAACCACCGCTGCCTTTGGTCGTGGCTGCCAGTGATTCGACATAAGCGCCGACATGGCTGTAGAGCGGTTTTCCGTCGGCGACGAGGTCTTGAAATCGCTTGCCGCCGGGGTTGCTGGTCTTCACCAGGACGAAAATGCCTGCGCCGCGCTGCTGGGCGACATCGACAAAGGGCGTGAGGCTGTCGTCGCCCAGGTAGGGACTGACGGTTAGGGCGTCGCAGCCCCAAGGGCTGGCGTCGCCGCGGCCCAAGTATGCCTCGGCATAGCCGGTGGCTGTGCTGCCGATGTCGTTGCGTTTGCCATCGAGAATTACCAAAAGGCCTTTTGAAATTGCATAGTCGATTGTTTCCTTTAGCGCTCGCATTCCCGGTGGGCCGAGCTGCTCGAAGAACGCGGCTTGGGGTTTCACTGCCGGCACCTGCGGCGCGACGACGTCGATCACGCCGCGGCAAAACGCAGCAAAGGCGGTTGCCGTCGCTTCCAGTCCAGCTCCGGTCAACAGTCCGGGCGGCAGATTCTGCGCTCGCGGATCGAGGCCGACCAAAACGGGCGTGCGTTTGGCGCGGACGGCCGCGATGAGTCGGTCAGCAAAATGGGAGGCCGTGGAAGTCATTTTCTTGGGGAGGGCGGCGCTAACATTCCGAGAAACATGTTGCCGCAGCCGATTTTCATAAGTGCTTTGAAGGTCAGAACTTGTTCGCGCTTACATGCGTTAACAATCGCTAACATTGGCTCCGATGTTAGTGGTCGTCGATCGATTTGGGGAGTTGCGGTGAGCGGTCGATTTTTTTCTTGGTAGTAATGGGGGGTTGGTGAGGTCGATTGATAGATGCAAGAACCGAGCGGGTAAGTCTTTATGGCAAAGTTGTTTGGTGAGGGGGTGGTGATTGTTTTGCCTCGGATGGTGAGTTTTGGTGAGTGTTTCGCGGCGTAATGCGGCGGGCGGAATGCCACAGAGGGCGTTCCCTACAGCGCGCGGGCGCGCCGTCTCATAGCTAGATTGCAATCGGCTGAGAAAAGCGGGCGAGAATTCCGAAGTTTTTTTGGTTGAGTGGCTTTGAGGACAGCCGGGGCTACTGAGCTTGCGCATTTTCCCAGATTCCGACGACGGCGGGAGGATAGGCGCGGACGTCCCAGCGCGGGGCATCGGACAAGCGGGAAAAATCGAATCGCTCATCGGATTCGACGACGATTTGGCTGCCGCGGGGGCCAATCTCACACCAGCGGGCAATGAGGGCCAGCATTTCGGCTTGGCGATCGACAAAGAAATCGAAAGGGGGCGAGCAAAAAACAGTTAGCGGCGGGGAGTCGGGCGGTGGGGCGTAGCTTTTGGTCCAGAGGAAGGCATCGCCGAAGACAGCTTGCAGGCGATCGGCAAGCCCCAGCTGGCCAGCGGTTTTCTCGATCAGCTTGACCGTTGGGTAATGGCGCTCAATGCAAGTGGCTTGCGTCGCGCCGCGGCTAAGGGCCTCCAGGGCCATCGCGCCCGTTCCGGCGAAGAGGTCGATGGCGTGCGAACCCTCGACGCCGTAGCCGAGCAAATTGAAGACGGCTTCGCGAACACGGTCCTTCATTGGCCGGGTTCGCACATCGCCGCTGTATTCGATTTTTCGGCCCCGCAGCGCGCCGGCGATGATCCGCAGGCCGGCGATCGTCTCGGCTGGCCGACTGCCGCCGGCTTCTATGCCGGAATTTTTTGCCAACGCTCGTTTTTTTGCCATTCCTGTCCTTGCCGTCTACGTGAATTGGAATCGGGTCCGCAGGGGCTGTAAATGGGACCACGGTTAGCCAGAATTGGGGCTGTATTCGGGCTAGGCACAGGTCTGTTTGGGTTATGCGGTGTGTCGGATCGACGCGCGCCCGATTTTCGGTCGTGCTTTGCATGTGTGAATGGCACCGGCCCTTTGAGCACGCCATTTCGCATGCGATAGGGGGGCGGAGGTTGGCGTTGCGGTTCCGCCGCTTTTCTCGATAATTCCGCGCAAGGAGCATCTTGACCGTACGGCTTTCTACGCAGCGAGTTGTAGTTTTTTTCCGAGGCAAATCATGACGACTGATCGTAGCCAGCTGGAGGAACAGCTACAGCAGCGGATACAACAATCTGCTGAAGCCGAAGAGCGAATGCGCTCAGTGGTCAACCACGTGGTTGACGGGATTATTAGCATTGACGATCGCGGGACGGTTACGACCTTTAATCCGGCAGCGGAACGGATCTTCGGCTATCTCAGCCAAGAGGTCATCGGTCAGAACATCAAAATGCTGATGCCCGAGCCGTACCACAGCGAGCACGACGGCTACATCGCCAATTACCTTCGCACAGGACAAGCCAAGATTATCGGCTTAGGCCGGGAAGTCGTTGGCCAACGCAAAGACAGCTCGACATTTCCCATGGAGTTGGCGATCAGCGTGTTCCGCCTGGGGGCAGGCCGCTACTTCACTGGCATTGTAAGAGACATAACCGAGCGCAAGTTGGCCGAGGAGGAGCTCCGCCAGGCGGAGGAGCGAATGCGGTCCATCGTGGATCATGTTATCGATGGCATCATTACCATCGACGAAGAGGGCACGGTTGAATCCTACAATCCAGCGGCCGAAAGGATTTTCGGTTACGTGGCATCGGAAGTCATCAAGCACAACGTGAAGATGCTTATGCCCGAACCGTTTCACAGCCAGCATGACGGCTATCTTGCTAATTACCTCCGCTCCGGAGAGGCGAAAATCATCGGCATCGGGCGAGAGGTGGTGGGACGCCGCAAGGATGGCTCAACGTTCCCGATGGATCTGGCGGTGAGCACATTTCATTTGGGCCAACGTCGGTACTTCACGGGGATCGTGCGAGACATTTCCGAGCGTAAGCGGGCGGAGTCGGACTTGCTGAAAACTGCCCAGGAGCTGGCGCGGTCCAATCTCGACCTAGAACAGTTTGCGTACGTCGCTTCCCACGACCTGCAAGAGCCGCTCCGGGCGGTTGCAGGCTGCGTACAAGTCCTGAAAAAGCGATATCAGGGACAGTTAGACGGCCGTGCCGATGAATTAATCGTACATACCGTTGACGGCGTCAGTCGGATGCAGACCTTGATTGACGACCTGCTCTCCTTCTCCAGGGTTGGCACGAGAGCAAAAGCATTTGAACGCGTCGATTGCCATACCGTCCTGGCTCAGGCTCTCGCCAATCTAGAAGTCGCTGTCGCCGATGCGAGCGCGGTCGTTACTAATGATCCGCTCCCCGTCGTCACCGCGGATGCCGCTCAACTCACCCAGTTGTTCCAAAATCTGCTCAGCAATGCCATCAAATTTCGCGGTCCGCAGCCGCCACGAATTCATATTGGCGTTCGGCGTGGCGTGAACGATTGGACGTTTTTGGTGCAGGACAATGGCATCGGAATGGAGCCCGCCTACTTCGAGCGAATCTTCGTAATATTTCAACGTCTGCACACCCGGAATGAGTACCCTGGCACTGGCATTGGTCTGGCGATCTGCAAAAAAATAGTCGAACGACACGGAGGGCAGATCAGCGTCAGTTCGACGCCCTCAGAGGGGTCCACATTCTCGTTTACCATCCCCGACAAGGACGTGACGTCATGAATTCCACGAGACACCGGCCGGTCGAAATCCTATTGGTCGAGGACAGTCCCACCGACGTGTTGTTGGCAAAGGAAGCGCTTGAAGGCTCAAAAATCGTCAACAACCTACATACGGTGTCCGATGGTGTGGAGGCGTTGGCGTTCTTACGAAGGGAAGGCAAATACGAGAAGGCACCTCGTCCGGGGCTCATTTTGCTCGACCTCAACCTCCCTAAGAAAGACGGCCGAGAGGTGCTAGCGCAGATTAAGACCGACGAAAAGCTAAAATCGATTCCGGTCGTTGTGCTGACAACGTCGAAAAGTGAGGCGGACGTTCTGAGGGCCTATGGTCTTCACGCCAACTGCTACATCGTTAAACCCGTTGATTTCGAGAAGTTTTCTCAAGTCGTGCATAGCATCGAAAGCTTCTGGTTCGCGGTCGTGACCCTTCCAGGAGGTGAGTGAAATGAGTGAAGAGCCTCCGATTCGCGTGTTGTTGGTCGAAGACAGCCCAACCGATGTGCTGCTTGCCGAAGAAGCACTGGCCAGCAAACGATTCCGCATGCAAAGCACGGAGCGATTAGGGGATGCGCTCAAACTGCTGTCAACCCGAGAATACGATGTCGTGCTACTGGACCTGGGTTTGCCCGACAGCCAGGGCTTGGGAACGCTGCGAACGCTGCGGCGCGACCATCCGGATATTGCCATCGTTGTCCTGACAGGTAGGGATGACGAAGAACTGGCACTGCAAGCGTTGAAGGAAGGGGCACAAGACTACCTAGTCAAGGGACAAAAAGAAAACGAAGCCCTGGGACGTGCCATACGCTATGCCATCGAGCGCCGCGAAGCGGAAGAAGCACGTCAGGAACGAGCAGCTATTTCGTCTGTGAACGCTGACGTGGGGCTGGCTTTTACCACCGGCGGCGCGCTGCCTGACATGCTGCAACGCTGCGCCGATTCCATGGTGAGGAACCTGGGCGGAGCATTCGCGCGCATCTGGACACTCAATCGTCCGGAAAACGTTTTGGAACTCGTGGCCAGCGCGGGAATGTACACGCATATCGATGGTCCCCACGCTCGTGTGCCTGTCGGCAAGTACAAGATTGGTCTGATTGCGGAAGAACGGAAGCCGCATTTAACCAACAATGTGGCGGTTGATCCGCGGATCAGCGATCCGGAGTGGGCGAAGCGCGAAGGAATGGTCGCATTCGCTGGTTACCCACTCGTATTAGAAGACCGTTTGGTGGGCGTTATGGGGATGTTCGCTCGCAGGCCGCTGAGCGACACCACCATTGAAGCAATGGCTTCGGTCGCGAACCAAATTGCCTTGGGCATTGAACGAAAACTGAAGGAAGAGGCCCTGAGTGCAAGCGAAGCGCTGCTGACAGAATTGACGGCGCACGTTCACCAAGTCCTTTGGGTCATTGATGCGCGAGAGTCGAAAGTGCTCTATGTCAGCCCTGCCTACGAGCCGATGTGGGGCCGTAGTTGTCAGAGCCTAATCGACAATCCTCGGTCCTACATGGAAGGCATTCATCCGCTGGATTACGACATGATGCTCCGCGCAAACGCGGACATGTTTCGGACCGGCTATATCGACGTGGAGACCCGCGTTCAACGCCCAGAGGGATCCGTTCGCTGGGTTTGGATTCGCGGCTATCCGGTGCTGGAACAGGGGCAAATCGTGCGCTTGGTGGGTGTCATTGAAGATATTACCGAGAAGCGGCAGTTAGCGTCGGAACGAGACGCCTTGCTGGCGCGCCTGCAACTCCACATTGAACGGCTGCCCTTGGCCTACATCCTGATGGATGCGGAGTTTCACATTATCGATTGGAATCCGTGCGCCGAGCGCATCTTTGGGTTCAGTAAGGATGAAATCCTTGGGAACGGACCGCCCTTCGAGAAATTCGTTCCACCGTCTTTTCAGCAATCGGGGGAAGAATTACTCACTCGAATTCGATCGGGTGATATGCAAGCTCATTCGACGAACGATAACCTGACCAAGGACGGGCGGACTATCGCGTGCGACTGGTTCAACACGCCACTGCTTGATGACAATGGAAATTTTACCGGCTTACTTTGCCTTGCTCAGGATGTGACGGCGCGCAAGGCGATGGAATCGCAGTTGCAGCAGGCGCAGA
Organism: Pirellulaceae bacterium; assembly: GCA_036496265.1. Lineage (GTDB taxonomy): Bacteria > Planctomycetota > Planctomycetia > Pirellulales > Pirellulaceae > CAYLLN01. The sequence continues at coordinate 15,793 of DASXLL010000212.1, forward strand.
AGATGGAAGTGGTGGGCCATTTGGCCGGCGGCGTGGCCCACGATTTTAACAATCTCCTAGCGGTCATTTTGGGCTGTTGCCAGTTCCTCGAAAACGATGCCACACTCACTGCTGACAGCCATGAGTTGGTGGAGGAGATTTACAAGGCGGGAACCCGGGCCGCCGCATTGACAAAGCAATTGCTCGCCTTCAGCCGGCGGCAAATCCTTCAGCCTAAACTTCTGAATCTGAACGAAGTCGTCACGGAAACGGTGGTGATGCTCGACCGATTGATAGGCGAGGACATTGAGTTGAAGACTAATTTATATGCCCGCCTATGGCCGGTGAAGGTTGACGCAGGGCAGATGAACCAAGTCATCATGAATCTGGCCGTCAACGCTCGCGATGCGATGCGCGAAGGCGGGACGCTGATCATTCAAACGACCAATACGGAACTGGACGAAAGCTACGCGCAATGCCATCCGCAAGTAAAGGCCGGTCCTTACGTTTCATTAGCCATCACCGACACCGGCTGCGGTATGGACGAGCAGACCAAGGCACGGATGTTTGAGCCTTTTTTCACGACCAAGGAAACTGGAAAAGGGACCGGCTTGGGGCTGGCAACTGTGTTCGGGATCGTGAAACAAAGCGGTGGTCACGTCACGGTCTATAGCGAAATAGGCAAGGGCACGACGTTCAGAGTATATCTGCCGAAAGAGGAGACGGCTACCGATGCTGGACGAGAGAAAAAGTCGCCGCCGGCGCCTCCTCGCGGCACGGAGACCGTGCTAGTAGTAGAAGATGAAAAAATGATGCGCAATCTCGCGTGCCGCACGCTGCAGTCACAGGGCTACATGGTCCTATCGGCTCGTGATGGAGAGAACGCAATCGAAGTATACAAGCTTCACACGGGATCAATTCAGCTCGTTCTAACCGACGTGGTGATGCCAAAAATGGGCGGACGCCAGCTTTACGATCAGCTACGTGCCCTGCAACCTGACTTGAAAGTGCTGTTCATGTCTGGATACACCGATGACGCCGTGCTTCGTCACGGTGTTCTGGAAGCCGAAACCAATTTCATTGAAAAGCCGTTTACGTATGCCGCACTCGCCAGCGCCGTCCGGAAGGTGCTGGACTCACCGAGCTTGACCGAGCAAGCAAGTTGATAGCCAATGAAAGATTGAACTCGGCCAAGCACTCGACTGCGTCAAGTCCGAGCAGGTCGTTGCGCCTAGGCGTCCGGGCTCGACTCGCGATTCGAGGTGAACTGTCTTCGCATGATCCGCGGTTGCAGAGTTATTCAGATCGGATGCAAGAGGGGCGATCGGCGTCTCCTCAGACACTCTGGACGACTTCACCGTCAATTGTGACGCGTCAATCGACGCGCCAGGGAATGGCGCTTCGTACGATTTTTCGGCTTGAGGATCGACCGATTGTTTTTGGGCGCTCTCCCGGAGTTCCGCTCTGCGTTGCACAAGGGCATCAACCTTCGCGGCAAGGACGCTGAAGTCGCACGGTTTAAAAAGTATGTCATCGACGCCTCGCGCTAACAGGTCTTTGGCAAGTCTTGGCTCCATAACGCCCGTGTGAATTACGATGACCGGTCGCCGTTCTAACGTAAGCAGAAAAGTAGCCAACGCATGGCCGTGCTTATTGGGCATCTTCAAGTCGGTGACCACCGCATCGTAATCGTTTGCCGCGGCCATTTTCTCCGCCTCAATGCCGTCAGCGGCAACGTCGCATTCAAAACCCCGCTCGCCGAGCGCGCGGAGCAATAGCCTTCGCATCATCACTTCATCGTCCACTACTAGCGCGCGGATCTTTTGGCTATTTGCCATTGGTCGTCCCCGTCTCAGCAATCTGACTCGAGCTTCACGGTCCTGGAAGCGTACGTCACCACGACTGGAGGCACAGACGAAATATCCGGCACTGGTCCAACAATCGTCAACATCCTCAAAGACGACATGAACTGCGCAAGTTGCGGGCGTCGGCGCATCGATTGGGAGCAACTCATTCATTGGACGTTGAACGAGAAGGGGGAGCGTTTAGACGACCGTCTGCAAGAGGGATCAAATATTGTCGGAGGATAAGTTCCAGGGTGAAGACTGGAAACGGCGGCTCGGCGTTCGGCTTTAATTTCCTGAGCCTGGTGAATCGCTCAGCGCGAACCGCGGGTAGCCGCGGCTGCGTATAGAAACGACATTGTATTGTGCCTTCGATGCCCGCTTTCGGCGTCGGATGAGCGTTGGTAAGTTAAGGCACAGTAGGGACTTGTTGCAAAGTTATACAGGAAGGAATGTCTCAGTCATGCGTGCAGTTTCGCGATTGTGGGCGTCGTCTTTGGCTTTGTTCTTCGTCACCTGGATGACGGTGGGGGCGCTGGCTCAGCCTGCTAAAGATAAGGCGCCGGACCAGCCGCCGCCGACGTCGCCGGAAGGGGCCAAAGCCGCGGCGCCGGCTCCTGCGGCTAATCGACCGGCGGCAGCCGAGTATCAGCGGTTGATGGAGGACTGGAAAACGGTCCTCAAAGACTTGCGGAAGCTGAAGATCCAGTTTCAGACGGCGGCGCTGGCGGATCAGGCCAAGATTCAGACCGAATGGACCGCGCTGATCGATAAGGGCAATCAAACGGTCGGAGCGCTGGAAGCGGCGGGGCTGAAAGCCTATGTCGAAGCGCCGAACGAAGACCCGCAGCTTGCGCGGTTTCTTGTGAAGCTGGCCGACGATGCCATTCAGCGCGATGATTATGCGGCGGCAAAGCGAATCACCGATCCCCTGATCGAGCATAACTGCCCTGATAATCAAATCTACGATTCGGCCGCGATTGCCGCGTTTGTGCTCAACGATTACGACACGGCGGAAAAGTATTTCAAGACGGCCAAGGACCGTGGCTCACTTTCGACCTATGGCAAGGAGCTTGAGCCGAACTTGAAGGAATATAAGGAGCTGTGGGAGAAGGAAAAAGCGATTCGCGAGGCCGAAGCGAAGGCCGACGACTTGCCACGCGTGAAAATGACGACAACCAAAGGCGACATCGTGCTGGAGCTGTTTGAGAACGAAGCGCCCGAAACCGTCGGCAATTTTGTCAGCCTGGTAGAAAACGGCAAATACGACGGACTCACCTTTCACCGCGTTATCAAGAACTTCATGGCTCAGGGCGGCGACCCCAAAGGCGACGGTTCCGGCGGACCCGGCTACCACATTTACTGCGAATGTTTTAAGCCGGAATACCGCCGGCATTTTGAGGGGAGCTTGAGCATGGCACACGCGGGCCGCGACACGGGCGGCTCGCAGTTCTTCCTCACATTCAGACAGACGCCGCATCTCAACGGCAGGCACACCTGCTTCGGACGCGTGATCGAAGGCATGGACGTGCTTTCCAAGCTGCAGCGCCGCGATCCGCAAGGGACGAATCAGCCCGCGCCGGATTCGATCGTGAAAGCGGAGGTGATTCGGAAGCGCGATCACGTGTATCAGGCGCATAAGGTGGAGTGATCTACTGTGTCGCCCAGGGGACGACGCAGAGCGTCGAGGGCGCGCGTTCCCACGAAGAGCGTGGGAACGAGAAACTTCCCTTCGCTGATTTTTGAACCGAAGGAAACGAAGGTAACAAAGGAAGAAGAACGGGCTGTACGATGCGCCGACTTGTTTTGCTTGGGCTGGCTCTGTTCGGTTCGTTGTCCTGTGGCCAGGAGCCGAAATCGTCGCCGGCGGAGCAGTTCCGGACAGTTTTTCGGGAGTGGAACACGCTCGAATCGGAATTGACGAAGCGGCAAAAGGGCTACGAAGATGCTCTGCCCGGCACTCGCGCGGAGCTAAAAAAGCAGTACGAGCAGCTTGTCGAGCAGAGCACGGAATTGTTGAGCAAGCTGTCGGCCGCGGCGGAAGCGGCTTACATCGCGCAGCCGAATCAGGATAAGGATGTCACGCGAACGCTCGTTGGCGTACTCGTGTTTCATTACCGCCAGGATGAGTACGATAAAGCGCTGCGTCTGGCCAAGCTGCTGGAGGACAATGACTGTCCCGAAGCGGCTGTCTTCTCAATTGCCGGCGCGGCCGCTTTTGCCGCTGATGATTTTGCTACCGCTGAGCGCTATCTCCTCAAAGCGGATAAAGCCGGCAAGCTCGATGCGCATGGGAAGGACTTGCTGGCCAGCCTGCCGGCTGAGAAAAAGGCGTGGGCGGCTGAAGAGGCGATCCGGCAGAAGGAAGCGGCCGCGGATGATCTGCCTCGCGTGAAGCTGGAAACGAATAAGGGCACGATTGTCATTGAACTGTTTGAAAACGAAGCGCCGCAAGCCGTGGGCAATTTCGTGAACCTCGTGGAGAAGCATTATTACGACGGTTTGACATTTCATCGCGTGCTGGCCGGCTTCATGGCCCAGGGCGGCGACCCGACTGGAACGGGCAGCGGCGGGCCCGGCTACAAAATCTACTGTGAATGTTCAAAGCCTGACGCCCGCAAACATTTTCGCGGCACATTGAGCATGGCGCACGCCGGCAAGGACACCGGCGGGTCGCAGTTCTTTCTCACCTTTGGACCAGCGACGCATCTCGACGGGCGGCATACCGCCTTCGGAAGAGTGATTGAAGGGATGGACGTGCTGGCCAAGATTCAGCGGCGCGATCCGCAGTCGCCGAATCCGCCGACGCCGGACAAGATCATCAAGGCCGAGGTCGTTCGGAAACGCGAACATGCGTATGAGCCGACGAAGGTGAAATAGCGGAAGGCGAAGCGCCGAAGCGGCAAGAAAAAACCACGGATTGCGCTGAGGGCGCGGATTGTGTTTAACGCAAAGGATTTCGACGGGGGCCAAACGATGGCCGGTCAATTGCGGCTTTCGCGAAGATCAATCGTGCAGGCCGCCGGTGTCGCCGGGTTGTCCCTGCTTACGCCGCGGGCGAAGTCGGCTGATACGCGAGAAGTGCCGTGGTTGGCGGACATTCAACGGCAACCTGCTACGCTCCCGCCGGATGCACCACAACTTGGCGATTTGCTGGTTGACGACAGCGGGAAGCGGATCACAACCGTCGCCGATTGGACAAAAAGACGCGGGGGACTCAGAAACTGGTGGCTGGAGTTTCTTGGCCCAATGCCGGCGCGACGACCATCACCTCCGAAGTTATCAGTCGTCGAGGAAGACAGCACCGACGGCGTCATTCGCCAGCTTGTGCGGTATGAAATCGAGCCGGAAATGACGACTGAGGCCTATCTCCTAAAGCCGCAGCGGCAAACCGGTAAGGCGCCGGGCATCGTTGTTTTTCATTCCACGGTGAACTACACGATTCGGCAGCCGGCGGGATTGGAGGGGCCGCCGGAGAAGCATTTTGGGCTTCGCTTTGCGAAAAAAGGCTGCGTTTGTTTTTGCCCGCGGAATTTTCTGTGGCCGCAGATCACGCAGGAGCGACTCAACGCGAACGCGGAAGTGAAGAAGCTTTCGGATCGAGCGCCACAGTCGAAGGGCATGGCCAAAATGCTCTACGACGCGCTCGTTGCCGTCGATGTTTTGGCGGCGCTGCCGGAAGTCGATGCTGCGCGCCTCGGCACTGTTGGCCACTCGCTCGGCGCGAAAGAAGCTCTCTATATTGCGGCGTTCGATGACCGCATTAAGGCGGCAGTTAGCAGCGAAGGCGGCATTGGGACCAAGTTTTCGAACTGGGATGCGCCGTGGTATCTCGGCGCGTCAATCAAGGAGCCGGCTTTTACGCACGAGCACCACGAGCTGCTTGCGATGGCTGCGCCGCGGCCGTTTTTGCTCGTTGGTGGCAACTCGGCCGACGGCGATCGCGGCTGGCCGTTCATCGCGGCTGCGAAACCGGTCTATGAGCTCTGTGGCAAGCCAGCGCGGATAGGTCAATACGTGCATGGCCAAGGTCATGCGGTGCCACCAGAAGCGGAGCAGCGGATTGATGAGTGGTTGATGACGTATCTGTAGCTTTTAATAGCCGGAAGCAAACCTGCTCCCGGAGAATCGCGGTTGAAATCTTTTCGAGGCGCTCCGGGACCAAGTTTGGTCCCGGCTAAGGGTGACATAGTCGCCCACGTCTACTCCCCCATCCGCCAGACAAAGAACATCATGTACTGCGGCGTCCACAGGATCACGGCCGCTACGGCAACGACGAGCACGATCGGGCCGGGCAGCGTCGCCTCGGCCAGCTTGAGCGTCACGACGAACAGCCCGAGCAGAATCATGTTCGCGACGGCGGTGCGGAGCTGCTGCGCGTGGATCGGCAGGCATTCGGACGCCAGATAAGCGAACCACGGTCCAACGGCAAAGAGCAGAAAAGAATAGTGGGCGACGACTTGCAGGCTTAATCGGCCTGTGTAAAGCGCCAAGGCAACGGCGACGAGCGCTGTAACGACGAGCAGGCCCTGCAGGGAGAACTGGATCAGCGGCCGGCTATGAGAACTCGACGACATATGGCCATTTTACCGCGCCAGACTCAACTCTTCCTCCACCGCGTCGATCGTAGCCGCATCGACCTGCACGAGCTTTTGTGCAGCTCCGGCGACCAGGGCCAGTTGAGCAAGCTGATTGACCCGCCGCGGCGCCCCACCGGACAGTTCGAAGAGCCGCCGCACGGCCGCATGATCGAACGCCGGCTGCATTCGGCCGGCCTTGGACACGGTTGTGTCGAGGTAGGCACAAGTCTCGCCTTCGGTCCACGGCGATAGGTCGATTCGCAGGGCCGCCTGGTCCAGTAGTCGTGAGTTGATGCGCTTCATCGCCTCGGGCCGCGCAGAAACCACGATCGTGAGCGGTGAATCGGGAACGGAAAGCAACTGCTCGATATATCCCACGACCGTTGGCGAGGCCCGGTCGATATCGTCAACCAGCACGACGGCCGTCATGCCTTCCAGTCGCAGCTCCTCCAAACGGGCCACGATGTGCCGCCAAAGCTGCAAGCCGTCCGCTCGCGCTTCGGCGTATAATCCGGTGGCGATTCGCGATAAGACAAAAGAATCATCGCCGCCACAGTTAATGAGCGCTGCCAGGGCACCAGCACGGCGGGCCTGCTGCGCAGCTTCCGCCAGGACCGTTGTCTTGCCGCTGCCGGCTGGACCGATCAATAGCCCCAGCGGCAACCGGCTTTCGCGCAAGAATTCCAGTCGGGCCAGCGCCTCGGCGTGGATGGGGCTTTGGACCAGCGATTCGCGCCCCGCCAAATTGCCGAAAATCGGTCGTTGCAATCCCCAGTAGTTTTCGTACATCGTTCCAGCTCCATTTCGTTTAACGGGGAGCCGCAGGCGACTTTGAATCGCCGGACGCCAACGCCTTCGGCTATGCGTTAAACGACGTATTGGCCAATTGACAACGCATGACGGTATCGGACACTGGCAGCGCAGACTCGTGCGTATCGCTGTAGTCATCGGTAGAATTGGGCGGCAAAGTTCAGCGATTTCACCGCATCCCGCCCCATGTCTGACCGCTTTTTTGTCGAGCAGCCGATTCGGGGCCAAACCGTGGACCTGGCTGGCGATGAGGCGCGACATTTGACGGCTGTGATGCGGGCTGCGGTTGGCGATGAAGTCACGCTGTTCGACGGTGGTGGCGCGGAATTCGTCGCCCGCATTGGGGCGATTATGAAGCACTCCGTGCATCTGGATATTCTTGAGCGCCGCGAAGTCTCGCGGGAGCTGCCATTTATCTTTTCCCTCGCCGTCGCCCTGCCCAAAGGCGACCGGCAAAAATGGCTCCTTGAAAAAACGACTGAGCTGGGTGTTACTCGCCTCATTCCGCTGATCACCGAACGCGGTGTCGCTCAGCCGGTGGAGTCGGCCCTCGACCGTCTCCGCCGCGGCGTGATCGAAGCCAGCAAGCAATGCGGTCGCAATCGGCTGATGGAAATCGCCGAACCACGGCGAGCGGTTGATCTGTTTGCTGACCAATCCATCGCGGGAGCACGTCTCATCGCTCATTTCGGCGGGCAGGCGTTGAATTCGACGCAGTTTCGATCAAACGCCGGGCTCATTGCGGCGATCGGTCCTGAAGGTGGCTTCACGGATGGCGAAGTCGCCACCGCGAATGCGGCTGACTGGCGATCCATCTCGCTCGGCAGCCGAATTTTACGGGTGGAAACGGCGGCGATTGCGGTTGCAGCTTGGGCGGCAATGGGGGCGGCGGGTAGTTAGACTTAAATGGCTGAAAAAACAGTGGTGGGCCCAGCCCGCGCTATTCCTCCGCTCATGACCATTTATGGAAATTCCTTTTTCACTGACTTTGATACGGAGGAGCCGCATATACATGCTCATGGTATCGTAGAGGAAGAAGTGTATCAGGTGCTCTGGAGACCTGGCGAAGATGTCCAAGGAAGCGAGAATTCGCGAATAAAAATGGGGCGAACGAGCGCCGGGCGCTGCCTCAAGGTGATTTATGTCATGGACGAAGATCGGAGTGGCCTTTTCGTGATTGCAGCGTACGAGATTGGCGGCAAAGAAAAGAAGGCTTTTCGCCGCCGACAACGAAGGAGATGCAGATGAGTCAACAAAAATTTCCGGCCGGGTGGGATGAAGAGCGGATTCGACGAGTGATCGCCCACTACGACAACCAAACAGAGGATGAAGAGTTCGCGGAGATCGAGGCCGCACTTGAAGCAGAAAACGTAACGATGATGGCCGTTCCTACCGAACTCGTTCCTGAAGTCCAAGCGCTTCTGGCACGTCGAAAAACCGCGTGAAAATGATTTTCTTTGCGCGACGGCGACTTGCTTCACCTATTTGCCCAACTCGTCGTCAATGGGTAAGGTAATCGGTTGATGTCCCCAAAAAATCACGTCGCTCGATGAAGTCGGGCGAAAAATTCTATGCCCACGCCCCGCCTGCATACAAATGTAGCGTTGTTGTTTGTTGGCTTCCTCCCGGCCCTTACCCACGCCGAATCCAACTGGCCTCGCTGGCGTGGTCCGGAGCAAAACGGCCACTCGGCGGAGACGAATTTGCCGGTTAAATGGACCGCGAGCAACGTCGTTTGGAAAACCACGCTGCCAGGCACAGGCCAATCATCGCCCATCATTTGGGGCGACCGGATCTTCCTCACTTCGGCTCTTGAAAAAGGCGCCGAGCGAGTCGTGTTCTGCGTCGATCGGAAGTCGGGCAAGATTCTCTGGCAGCAAATCGCGTGGAAAGGTCAGCCGGAAAAAAGTCATGTCATGAACGGCTGGGCATCGGCGTCCTGTGTCACCGATGGCGAAGTGGTTGTCGCGTTTTTCGGCATCGGCGGTCTGCATGCTTACACGGTCGAAGGTAAACCACTGTGGTCGAAAGATCTCGGCAAATTCGAAAGCCCTTGGGGCGTCGCTGCTTGCCCGATTCTGGTTGATAACAAGGTGATCCAAAACTGCGACGCCGACAGCGAAGCATGCCTGATCGCTTTTGAGAAACGCACGGGCAAAGAAGTTTGGCGCACGACGCGTAAGGACTATCGCGGCTGGAGCACGCCAATCGAAATCGATACTGGGAAGCGCCACGAGCTCGTGCTGAATGGCCATGAAGGCGTTCAAGCGTACGATCCGGCCACCGGCCGCGAGTTCTGGTTCTGCAAAAGCCCGGTCGGGCGCGGTGAGCCGACGGTCACTCCTGCCGGCGACGGCCTGTGCATCGTCAACGGGCTCAAGGGCGGCGAAATTTATTCTGTCCGCCCAGGTGGGAGCGGTGATGTCACAGAAACCAAGATGATCTGGCACACTCCGCGCCGCGGCGCGCGCGATACACCGTCGCCGATCGTCGTCGGCGATTACATCACCGTGATCGATATGGACGGCACGGCTACGTGTTATAGCGCGAAGGACGGTCACATCTATTGGAAAGATCGCCTGGAAGGCAAATACAGCGGTTCGCCGATCGCCGCGGCTGGACTGATTTACTTTCTCAATGAAGACGGCAAAACGACGGTCATCAAGCCGGGGCCGAAGCTCGACGTCGTCGCCGAAAATCAGCTTCCGGCCGCTAAAGAGGAAATTTTTCGGGCTACGCTTACGCCCCTTGGCGGCCAGCTCTTCGCCCGCAGTACAACAGTCCTTTATTGCATTGGTAAGTGATTTATGAAACTGAATACACGCGTTCGCAGTGTCGCATGGATCTTTGGCCTGTTGGCGACGCTAACTCTTCAGGCAGCAGCGGCGGAAGGCCAAAAACTGAATGTGCTGTACATTGTCGCTGATGATCTCAACAACAATCTCGGCTGCTATGGGCATCCGATCGTCAAAACGCCGAATATCGACCGGCTGGCGAGCCGCGGCGTGCGGTTCGATCGGGCTTACTGCAATTATCCGGTGTGCAATGCGTCGCGAACTTCGTTTTTGAGCGGCAAGCGGCCGGATACGACGGGCGTGGTCGATAATCAGACGCCGCCGCGAACATTCCTCAAAGATGCGCCGATGCTGCCGGAGCATTTTCGAAATAACGGATATACCACGATCAAAGTCGGCAAGATTTTTCATACCGGGAAGGAGTTCGAGGACCCGCGCTCGTGGGATATCGATATCGTCGAGAACAGCACAGCGAAAAAGCCTCCGGCTGAGCAGATTCTGCGCGAGCAAGGGAAGAGCGGCATTGTGCTGAAGGCGGATGATGCCAAAACGTGGGACGGCTTTGTTGCTCGCAAAGCCGCGGAGTACTTGGAGCAGTCGGCGAAGGGCGGTAAGCCATTTTTCGTTGCCGCCGGTTTTCGCCGGCCGCACAGTCCTTATATTGCGCCGGAAAAATACTTCGATTTATACGAACCCGACAAGCTCTCGCCCCTCTATGGGCCGCCGGCTCATTTGAAAAGCCTTCCCGACCTGGCACTGACTTATCGGCTTGGCGCAGCCAAGTTTCCAACTAACAAGCCGGGCGACACAATGGCCGCTTATTATGCTGCCGTCAGCTTTATGGATGCTCAAGTGGGCGTGTTGCTCGATGCGGTTGATCGATCAAAGCTGTGGGACAGCACGATCGTTCTGTTTCACAGCGATCACGGCTATCACCTCGGTGAGCATGGCGGCCTGTGGCACAAGATGTGTCTGTTTGAAGAGACGGCGCGTGTGCCGCTGATTGTCGCGGCGCCGGCCAAGGGGAAAAACGCCCCCTCGAATGGTATTGTCGAGTTGGTTGATCTCTATCCGACGCTTGCGGAAGTGTGCGGGCTGCCTCAATTGGCAGATTTGGAAGGCGCGAGCTTCGCGCGACTGCTCGATCAGCCGAATCGTCCCTGGAAAAAAGCGGCGTTCACGGTCGTCAGCCGGGGAGAGAATATCGACGCGACGAAAAAACTGGACGCGACGAAGATGGGCCGGACCGTTGTTACCGACCGTTGGCGCTATACCCAGTGGCACGACGGCAGCAGCGAGCTGTACGACCACGCGAATGATCCACAGGAGTGGTCCAACCTGGCGGCCGATTCGCAGCACGCTTCGCAGCGCGACGAGATGCGTAAACTATTGGCTGCGGGTTGGAAAGCGGCGCTGCCGAGCGATCGGTAGCAGTTGGCGTCGCCGGAAACTCGGCAATGCAATCTTGCAAGGCGTCCATCACGATCGGCGCGACTTCGGGGCTGCAGCTATTCACCTCGCCATATTGCCCGCCTTCGCGTCCATAAGCATAAGGCGGCGACTTATCCCACTGCCGCTTGGGAATAATGTAGCCCACCTCGTCGTTGGCCAGGCCAATGAGCATCCATTTGCGCTTTTCGAATAGCGATGCGATGGTCGGCTCCAGCGGCGAGTTTGGAAAATCGGCATTTGGCTCGACCGGCTCCTGAAACTTGCCATACACCAGCTCTGGATAAAGTTCGCCGGGAATGCAAGCGAGGAACAGCTCGCCCAGCCGCAAGCATGCTACCTCGCTGCCGATGGCGCTTTCTTGGTCGGCATTTTCGCGCGTCATCGGATCGCCCTGGCTCTGCGCATCGCCCGTCCAGAGAAATGCGTCGCGCTTCATGACGCCGAAGGAGCGGGCCGCCCGATACAGCCAATTGTGAACCGGAAGGGAAACCTTCTTCGAAGATACCGAGATGGGCGTCAGTTGCACCGGATCAGCGGCCGCAATCGCTTGCTCCGCGAGTTTGGCAACGGCCCGGCCATACGCTTGCGCGTAATCAAACGTTCCATCCGGTAGCTCTTTGCCAGCATCATCGATAATGCGGCCCGACGGGTTCGACATCAGGCCGCCGACCGCGCCGGATAAGTAAACGACGGGGCAGTTGTATTTCGCCGTCAATGCCGCGATGGCCGCCCACGGAAAATCAGCCGTGATCAGTTTGTTTCTCGAGCCGAGAGACTCCGGATGGGAATTCCACTGCACAATCAACCCGGCCACTTTGAGTCCGGCCACTTCGCCGCTGCCCGCGCGATTCAGCCGCACTGCGCGCAGCACGCCGTCCTTGACCACCGGGAGCCTGGAGTCCGAGAGCAGCGTTTCATCTTCGGCCGTTCCGAACGCGGCTGTAACCGGCGCGAGGTTTTCCGCCGCTTCTTTGACGCTCTGCACGACGCGCTCGACGACTAAATCGAGATATTCGTCGCTGACGCCGCGATGAAACGGCCCGCGACCCCAGATGCCAATGACATCGGGCCCTTCGTGGTTGTGCGTGCTGGAGACCATGACATACCGGAATCCCGGCAGTCGCTGGCGGATCTCTTGCACTTGCGGATGTTGCAGGCCGATCAGATCGACGCAGGAGATGGCGATTCGCTTATCGCCGTCTGCTAGCACCACCGTGCGAGCATAGAGCGGATCGTGAACGCCGGTGGCTTTGCGGTTCATGCCATAGCCGGCGAGATAGACATGCTCGCCGCTGCCAAGTGGCGGCGTAATGTCCACCGCGGAAAAGCCGGCCCGTAGCTGTGCCGCCGGCTCCGCGGCGGGCCCCTCTGCTCCAGTGCAGACGGCGAGCGCAGACATCAAACCAATGGTCACACGCAGCCGGAACATGACGGATCTCGAATCAATAGCGACAGGCAGAGCGTTGCATTATAGCTGTGCGCAGGTTGCGTGTGCCAAGGAATAAGTGCCAGCAGTTTTTCGCTGGCGGCGGAAATCGGTATTTGGGAAAGCTTGGTGAGTTTGATACGCTCCGCGGCCGGCAGTCGGGATGTGGCTTGAGCATTTTCCCGATGTAACCCGTGACTCTGACCCTCTTTAGGTGGCGCGCATGGACCGTAAACAACTTCGCCAGACGCTGCTCGATGTTCTGGAACAGGAAACATGGGAGCGGCCGGAGAACCTGGCTGACGATGTGAAGATTCGTGAAGGATTGAAGCTCGACTCGGTGGATTTGCTGAGCGTAATGCTCCGCGTCGAGACGCAACTCAAAATCAGCCTGAATAGCCGCGATTTCGAAAAGGTCGTCACCGTTGGCGACTTGCTGGATGTCATTCAAAGCAAGCTGCCCGAAGCCGCCGCCAAGAAGGCGGCCTAGCGCGCGACCACTTACCATCGCTCGGCATGCAATGACCAATTCATCTCATTCTCGACACGCACGGTCCGCGGGCTTGCTCGGCTGGGGAACGGCGCGGGCCGATTTGGCTGCGATTGCTGGCATGCGGAAGAAGCTGCCCGCTTGGGCACCGGCTGACACACCGGGGCACTTTCTGAAATATTCGGACGAGCAAACGGTATTGGCCGTCGCCGCCGTGGATCAGGCGATTTCGTCGGCTGAACTCGATGCAAAACAGTTTCAGAATTGGTCGATTGTCGCTGCTCCGCGATTCATCGGTCGTGTTGCCGGTGTTGGCACGCTGGCGAGGTTCGATCGAGGCGGCGGGCCGGCGATTTCACCGCATGTGATTCCGCAACACTCGCTGCACAGCATTTCCGGTGCACTCAGCATTTTGCTTTCCAGTCGGCAGCCAAATTTTGGCGTCGGTGGCACCGGCGATTCGTTGGCCGAAGGATTGTTCGCGGCGCTGACATTTCCTGCCGGCAATCGCGCGGGCGTTTTGCTCGTGGCAACGGCCTGGGAACCGGAACCGCAACTGGATGCCGAAGGCAATTGCACGAACGCTCCCGTTTGTCATGCCGTCGCGCTGGCTGTGGAAGCGACGGCGACGACGAAGACGAGCGTTTGCGGGAATTTGCATCTAAGCTGCGGTGATGGATCGATCGACGCGAGAAGAACGGTGCATTGGTTCGAGAATGCCGCCGGTTTATGTAACCGTCTGTCCGCGCTCATTCCAGGCGGTCCGGCCGGACATTTTGCCTGGCGACTGCCGTGGGGCGCCATGCTCGTGCTCGAAGCCCGCGAATCGATCGTTGGGTTAAAGGCGGCTGCTTAGAAATCTAGCCAACTTGGAACGGTTATGTCGAATCGCTCGGTCGCAATCACAGGAGTTGGCGCGGCGACGCCGCTGGGCAGCGACTTCGCCACGTTTTCGGCCAATCTGCTGGCCGGCAAATCGGCGGCGGCGGCTGTCACTGATACTCGTGCTGGCGTCGAGGTTTCTTTGCCATTTTGTATGGCGGCTGATCCGCCTGTGGCGGCAAACTGGACAGAATCGGCCTTTCGAGCGTTGCCGCGGTCGGAACAATTCGTGCTGTGGTGCGCGACGAGTGCGTTGGCGGATGCCGGCTATCTGAACGATCGATCGGGACTGCGGATTGGCCTCGTGCTCGGCAGCGGCGGCGAACTGCTCAGGCGATGGGAGGGTGATTGGTACGCGGGAGGCCGCGAGGTTTTTTCCGGCGAGACGGATTCGCCGACGCTGGCTGAAACGGCGGCGCGGCAGCTCAAGCTTAACGGGCCGGCAATGACGATTGCCGCCGCGTGCGCCAGTGCGAACTATGCGATTGCACAAGCGAAACAATGGATCGAACTGGGGCTCGTCGATGTGTGCCTGGCGGGCGGCGTCGAAACCGTGACGCCCATTTGCCGTTCGGCATTCAACAACTTGCGGGCCTTATCGCGACGGGCCAATGAGCCACAAAAGGCTTCGCGGCCATTTGATGCCGACCGCGACGGTTTTGTGATGGGCGAAGGCGCGGCGATGCTGGTTTTGGAATCAACCGAGCGCGCAAGCCAACGCGATCAACGTGTTTACGCCGAAGTCGCCGGCTTTGGCGCCTCCAGCGATGCATTCCACATGATCATTCCCAGCAGCGATCCCGTGCCGGCTGCGGTGGCCATCCAGTCGGCGCTCGATGATGCTGGCATCGCGCCTCGCGAGGTCGATTACGTCAACGCTCACGCCACGAGCACGCCCGTCGGGGACAAAGGCGAGGCCAAGGCACTGAAAATGGTCTTTGGCGATCACATTCCGCAGCTTCCGGTCAGCTCGACCAAAAGCATGACCGGCCATTTGCTCAGCGCCGCTGCGGCCATCGAATCGCTGGCGTGTCTGGCTGCTATCGAACACCAGCGAATCCCGCCGACGATCAACCTCGACACGCCCGATCCCGAATGTGACCTCTGTCACGTGGCGAACAAGGCCATTGACCGGCCCGTTTCCATTGCCATCTCCAACTCTTTCGGCTTTGGCGGCAGCAACACGACGCTCGTGCTGCGCAAGGCCGGTTGAGCTACTGCCGTTGACTGGTTTTTACTTTCGTGCCGCGACTATAATAGTTAGGTGAGGAACAATTGTGAGAACTAGCTGCGAACATCGGCCGCAATCATGAAGATCACGATCCGTTTTTCGAAGTCGGAAGAACTGAAGGCCCTGCCCATTCTTTTGCGCCATTCTTCCGGCATGGTGCTGCCTGACCGAGTGTACGTTCTCGAGGATTCCGCGGTGGCTGCCCTCCGGGATGCCGGAATTCACTTTGAGGAGATCGCGGCTGATCGGGCCATACCCAATGTTGTGGGAGCACAGAGCGGTGAGAGAATATGATATTTTCGTCCCGCTTTACTACAACGATGGCAGCCCGATCGAGGCCCGCAAATATGAAGATCTTCAGTCGGCCCTGCTAACTCACTTCAGAGGGCTTACTTACTTTCCACAGCCCAACCAGGGTTTCTGGCGCGTCGGCGACGTGACTTATCGGGACGAAATTGTCATTTACCGAGTCATTGCGTCCAACGAACGAGTTGCCCGCAAGTTTCTGCGCCGCCTGAAAGTGCAACTGAAGCGGGATTTCCACCAAGAAGAAATTCTGATTATCGAGCGCGACGTATCCACGCTGTGATAGCTGTGTGCTCAGTATGAAAACGCCCTGGACCGTGATGGCGGGCTAGGGTACTCTCCGCACCGCTTATCTCTACCCATTTCCTTGATTTTATTTTCGGGCGCCATAAGTGGCGACTGATCGGGCGTAATGTCGCGTTTTTCCCGCTGGCAAGACCTCGTTTTACCGCTGTCGCTGATCGCGAGCGTGCTCGTGATCATCGTGCCGTTGCCGTCGGCGATTCTCGACGTGTTGCTGGCGGCGAATATTACGTTGTCCGTGATCGTGTTGCTCACCACGGTGTATGTCCGCACGCCGCTGGAATTCAACATTTTTCCGTCGATGCTGCTGGCCACGACGCTGGGCCGGTTGGTGCTCAACGTCGCCAGCACGAGGTTGATTTTGACGCACGGCGGCAGTGACAAGATGTCTGCCGCCGGCGGTGTGATTCAGGCGTTCTGCGAGTTCGTGGCCGGAGATCAGCTGGTCGTCGGCGTGATCATCTTTGTGATCATCGTGGTGATTCAATTTGTTGTGATCACGAAGGGCGCCACGCGTATCAGCGAAGTGGCAGCCCGCTTTGCCTTGGACGGCATGCCCGGTCGGCAGATGGCGATCGACGCCGACTTGAATGCCGGAACAATCGATGAAAAAGAAGCTCAGCGACGCCGCGAAGAGATCACGCAGCAAGCCGATTTTTATGGAGCGATGGACGGTGCCAGCAAATTCGTCCGCGGTGACGCGATCGCCGGCATTATCATCACGATCATCAACATCGTCGGCGGTTTTGTCATCGGCGTGGCTCAACAAGGGATGGCGTTTGCCGATGCAGCAGAAATTTTTACGAAGCTAACGATCGGCGATGGGCTCGTGAGCCAGGTTCCGGCGTTTTTGATTTCGCTCGCTGCTGGTTTGCTGGTTACGCGGAGCACGCAAAGGAGCGATTTGCCGGCAGAATTCATGCGGCAATTGTTCAACAATCCGCGGGCGCTGGCTGTCGCATCCGGCTTCCTTGGCATTCTGGTTTTTACGAACCTGCCCAAGATTCCCTTGCTCGCGCTCGGCACCGGCTGCGGCGCCTTGGCGCTGATGCTCACGCGGCAAGGCAAGGCACAGGAGCAGAAAAAGGCGGATCAGGCCAAGGCCGAATCCGCGAAGCCACAGGAAGAGCGGATCGAGGATTTTCTGGCCGTCGATCCGATGGAGATCGAGATCGGCGCAGCGCTGGTTAAGCTGGCCAGCCCGAAATACGGCGGCGATTTGCTGCCGCGGATCACGGCCGTGCGGCAAGGCGTTGCCGCCGATATAGGAGTCATCCTGCCGAAAGTGCGGATTCGCGACAATATCCGCCTGGGCGAGAACGAATATCGAATCAAGATTGCCAACAATCCGGTGGCGCATGGCGAAGTGCATCCGGGAAAACTGCTGGCGCTCGATTCCGGCGCGACGACGGGAAAAATCGCGGGCATTGAGACGAAAGACCCGGCGTTTGGTCAGCCGGCGATTTGGATTGATGCCGGACTTTCTGAACGGGCGTCGATGCTGGGCTATACGCCGGTTGAGCCGACGGCCGTGCTGGCGACGCATCTGCAGGAAATCGTTCGTCGCCATGCGGACGAATTGTTGACGCGCGATGCGACCAAGCATTTGCTCGATGAGTTGAAGAAAACCAGCCCGGCGGTTGTCGATGAGCTGATTCCCAATCCGCTCAAGCTGGCGGAGGTGCAGCAGGTGCTGCAAATGCTGCTCCGCGAAGAAGTGCCCATTCGGCAGCTCAGCCAGGTGCTGGAAACGCTCGGCGATTATGCCGGGAAGACGAAGGACCTGGTTTTCCTGGCCGAATACGTGCGCCACCGCCTGGCCCGCACAATTTGCACGCGCTATCGCGATGTGGAAGGCCGGTTGTTTGTACTGACGCTCGATGCTGCGCTCGAAGACAAAGTCGCAGCTGGCATTGAACACTCCGAGCGCGGCCTGTTCATTCGCACGGCGCCGCAGACGATCGAAAAACTGTGCGACAAAATTGGCGCCGAGGCACAGAAGCTCACGCGAACAGGAAAGCGGCCAATTCTGCTCGCGAGTCCCCAGGTTCGGGCCGGCTTAAAGCAAATGACCTCCGCCAATTTGCCGCGGCTGATCGTCATGAGCTACAGCGAGATCACACGGGATACGAAGGTCGAGATTGTTGGGATAGTGAATGACACTTAGGCATCAAATGCAACTTTACACGTATCGAGCCCGATCACTCGCCGAAGCCATGAAGTTGGTGCGCGCGGAATTGGGGCCGGATGCGAGCGTGTTGCACACGCGTGTAATTGGTTCGCCCATGCTGGGGTTGTTCGGCGGCCGAACGCTGGAGGTGACAGCGTCCGACGAGGCCGATGTGCCCAGCCGTTTGCCGCAGGATTTGTCAGCGCGAACAAAATCCGAAATGCCAGCTGCCGAGCTAAGCGACTATCGTCGCCTAATGCGGCAGAATTTGCGGGCCAGCGTTGCCAGCGAGACTTCGCTGGTCGAGCAATTGGCAAACCAAACATAATCACAATGGAGGCGGTGGTCCGGTACTTGGTTCAGGCGGTAGGGCACCGTGGCTCCGGTTCAGACAAACATTCATGTCCAAGCCTACAGAATTACCAGCGACTATTCCGTTCACGCGGGACGCAGCCCAAATTGCCCGGCTGGGCGCGCGGCTGTTGGTGCTTTCCGGCGGCCGGCCCGGCGTGGGCGCGACGCTACTGGCGCTCAAGCTGGCGGAGGTGCTGGCCAGTGAGGCGCTCCGCGTGCTGTTGATCGACGCTGATCTGTACCGAGCCGATATCGCCGATCAATGTCAATTGACAGCGGCACACAACATCCATGATGTCTTGCGCGGGCAAAAAACGATTCACGAGGTTCTGCAGCGCGGCCCGGCTGGCATTCAAATCGCAGCCGGGGCTGCATCGGTCGAAGCACGGGCCAGCGCGACGGATCGGGCAATCCAGCGGCTCATTCGGCAATTGCCGACGCTAGCCAAGCACGCCGACTGGCTGATTGTCGATGCCGGAAATCAGCCGACGGAACTGGCCGCGAAGCTATGGTCGATTGCCGACGACTTGCTGCTGGTGACCGCGCCCGATGTCGTGGCGGTCATGGACACATATGCGCTTATTAAAACGCTCATTTCGAAGCATACGCCGCACCGATCCGTGTCGCTGATTGTTAACCAGTCGCCGGACGACACCACCGCCCTGGACGTTCATCGCCGCATCGATCAATCGTGCCGCCGATTCTTGGGCCTGGCCATTGGCTTTTGCGGCAGTGTTCCGACCATGCAGCAGCCGGCGTTTGCCGGGGCGATCTCGCAGTTGGTCGATCGGCTTAATGGCAGCAGCGGTGGCAGCGAGCTAGCACATCATCATCGTGCAGCCGCGTGAGCCGCCCGCACTACTGAAGTGCAATCGCAAACCAATCCAACAATCACTGCCAGCATCAACAATTCCCGTCGCCGCCGAATGATTCATTTAACCGTCAGCCTCCGAAGGTCCGATAACAGCTTGGCGCGGTTGCGCCGCACCGTGTCTGGCTGGACATCAGTGTCAAGCTATAACGGTCGCGGGAACTTTACTGGCGGGCTGAATCGAAAACGATGGGACGTTCGTACTCCGGCATCCTCGGGCCTCTGGCATTCGCGTTGGTCGTCGCACGCGGCGCCATTGCCGGCTGGCCCCTCGAACCGACACTCCTATCCGCGAGCGTCGCCGTATTTCTTTTTGCGGGAATCGGCTATTTAGCCGGTCAAACCGCTGATTTCCTTGTGAATCAGTCGGTGCGAACGCAATTCCAAGCGGCGATGGTCACTTGGGAAACCAAACAGCAAGAGCAAGCCAAGACACAGCCCAAATCACCTAAAACTTAAGCGCCCGCGCATGATGCGCCGGCGTTGGCTAGACAGCGAAACTGCCCTTTCGCACGACTAGCGACATATCACGGAGGATTGCATGGCGACAGTAGCCGCTGAAAAGCAGCTCGAAATCGACGAGGTTTGGAAGCAGTACAAGGCGGATCCGACGAATCAGGAGCTGCGCAACCTGCTCGTCGAGCAATTTCTGCCGCTGGTGAAATACAACGGCGAACGAATTTGGGCCCGCCTGCCCGACGGCGTCGAGCTCGACGACCTCATTTCCGCCGGCGTCTTCGGCCTGATGGATGCGATCGACGCGTTTGACATGACGCGGGGCGTCAAGTTCGAAACCTACTGCGTGCCGCGTATTCGCGGCGCGATGCTCGACGAGCTGCGCACCATGGACTGGGTGCCGCGGCTGGTTCGCAGCAAGGCCAGCAAGCTCAACGAAGCGACCAAGCATCTTGAAGCGAAGCTCGGCCGCCACCCGACCGAGGCGGAGCTATCATTCCACATGCAGCTCAGCGTGGAAGATCTGGAAAAAATGATGACCGAGGCGAGCGCCGTCAACCTCATCAGCCTCAATAAGAAGTGGTACGAAACGGACAGCTATAAAGACGTTCGCGAAATCGACATTCTCGAAGACAAAAAGGGCGAAGACCCTACCCGCCGCATTCAAAAGAACGACCTGATGCGGCTGGTGACCAAGGGCCTCAACCGCAACGAGCGGCTGATTATCATTCTCTATTACTACGAAGAGCTGACCATGAAGGAGATCGGGGCCACGCTCGATCTCTCCGAAAGCCGCGTCAGCCAGATGCACAGCTCGATCGTCGCGCGGTTGCAAGGGCAGCTTGGTAGGCGGCGACCGGAGTTTGGGACGTAGTCCCTGCCGCGCGCAGCCGCATATAATGTGCGTTGGAATTAAACGCAGTTAAGCAGGAAACGGCGCGCGATGTTTGGTTGGTTTCGTAGTAAGGACGTCAAATGGTGCTGCGAATGGCTAAAAAGCCGTTTTGCCGACAGGTTTGAACGCGGCTGCTTTGTCTTTGCTGAGCCGCCGGCGCCAAGATTGCTCGTTGAACGTCCGACATTTTGGCTGGGTGTACGCACCATATCGGTGTCGGACGAAGTGACATCTGGCGAGGCGGGCGGCTCCGTAGTGCCTGTTTTACTCGCGACATGGTATAGGATCGAGTACTGTCCGAATTGCGGTCACAATTTGCTGCGATTCCATCACAGTAACTTCGCGCAGCTCTGCGACGATCGCTTGTCAAAGGAGCATGGGATTTTTGAACTCACGAACGAGCGTAATTGAGATTCAAAATGCAAGCCCGTGGCGCATCAACGACGGGTTATTGATTGACATCCTAATCAATGTCTAAGATAATCTATGGTTAGGGTCATATTGACGCCCGCCGCGGTAGCAGAGCTGGACGCGCTGAACAATCCACTGCATGCTCGTGTGCTGCGTTTACTCGTGCGCCTTGAACATTGGCCGGACGTGAGCGGCGCCAAGCCGCTGGGCGGTGATTTGGCGGGGCGTTATCGGTTGCGGACAGGCGACTACCGCGTACAGTTTTGCGTTGTGGGCGACGATATCGTCATCGAAAAGATCGGCCATCGCGACGGATTCTACGAGGAATAATCGAGGTATGGCGGCACAGCAAACAATCATGGTCGAGGGAAAGCCATATGTTCTCTTGCCGCGCGCGGAATATGAGCGGTTGACGACGTTGGCAAAATCGGCGGATTTGCCACCGCTGCCAAAAGCCGACTCCCAAGGCAACTATCCGGCTGTTGAATATGCTCGCGCAAGTCTGGCTCGCAAGATTATCAAGGAACGTGTGGCGGCTGGCTTGACCCAGCGCGAGCTTGCCAAGCGGGCTGGCATCAGTTTCGAGCACCTTTGCCGTATCGAGAGCGGAAAGCACATTCCTAGCGTACCGACCATCGACAAAATCGACCGCGCGATTAAGCATTTTGCCGAGCCAACGAAGCGTATTCGGTCAAATCGCAAATGACTATGCCGCAATAGTTTGCGACTATCTCTGCGGCCATTCGGCCGGTTGTTGGCCGCTTCAAAAACGGCTAAAATTGGCGGTATCTACTGATCTCTTCTTTTCGGGCAAGCTGAGCCTTTTTTTGGGCCTCAAAACACTTGCCTCTCGGAAAGGATTCTTCGTTGTCTACCGACGGCAATTTGCCTCCAGTTCCGCCCGATGAAACGCCACCCCCGCCCAGCGGAGATGCGAAGAATTTTATAAATCAGCCGATTGAGGATGAGCTGAAGGATAGTTATTTGACGTACGCGATGAGCGTGATCGTCAGCCGGGCGCTGCCGGATGCCCGCGATGGTTTGAAACCTTCGCAACGACGGATTTTGGTGGCGATGAACGATCTGGGCCTGGCGCCGAACGCGGGGCGCACGAAGTGCGCGAAGATCTGCGGCGAGACGATGGGCAATTATCACCCGCACGGCGAAGCGGTGATTTATCCGACGCTGGTGCGGATGGCGCAGGAATGGAACACGCGGCATGTGCTGATCGACAAACAGGGGAATTTCGGTTCGATCGCCGGCATGCCCCCGGCGGCGATGCGGTACACCGAGGCGCGCATGTCGCCGATTGCGGCGATGTTGCTCGATGATCTTGAGCTCGACACGGTCGACTTTTTGCCGACGTATGACGAGCGGCTTCGTGAGCCGACGGTTTTGCCGAGCAAGTTTCCGAATTTGCTGGTGAACGGGGCGCAAGGCATCGCGGTCGGCATGGCGACCAGCATTCCGCCGCATAACTTGACCGAGATTTGCGACGCGCTGGTGCGGGTGATTGATGAGCCGGAGGTTTCGATCGATACGCTGCTGGCGGACAGCGTCGTCCAAGGGCCGGATTTTCCAACCGGCGGACAGATTTGCGGTAGGAGCGGCATCAGGCGGGGCTATTTGACGGGCCGCGGCACGATCGTGCTGCGGGCCCGCGCCAAGATCGAAGAACACAAGAAAGACCGCTACCGGATTTCGTTCTTCGAGATTCCCTATCAGGCGACGCGCGACGGCGTGCTGGAAAAGCTCAACGCGCTGGTGAATGAAGAACGCATCAAAGGCATTTCAGAGATCACGGACTACAGCGACTTGCAGCACCCGGTGCATATTGTCGTCGAGTTGAAGCGCGACGCCGATCCGGACGTGGTGCTGGCCCAGCTTTACCAGTTTTCGCCGCTGCAAGATACGTTTTCGATCATTTTGCTGGCGCTAGTCGATGGCAAGCCGCGGACCTGCACGCTCAAGCAGCTTTTGGAAGAATATTTGCGGCACCGGATGACGGTGATTCGCCGGCGAACGCAGTTTTTGCTAAATAAGGCTCGCCGGCGGAAGCATACGGTCGAAGGTTTGCTGCTGGCGCTGGCGAATATCGATGAGATCATTCGCATCATCCGGGCTTCGCGCACGCAGGCGGAAGCGAAGGTAGGGCTGATGGGAGTCGAGGCGCCGGCCGCGATGATGCAGCGGGCGCTCGGCGAGGAAGGCTTTCTCGCGTTTCAGTCGGAGCGCGGCGTCGCCGAAACGTATGCGCTCACGGCGGTGCAGGCCGAAGCGATATTGCGCATGACGCTCGGTCAACTCGTCAATCTGGAGCAGCAAAAGCTGTCGGACGAGCATGCGGAGCTGCTGAAGGAGGCGGCCGAGTATCTTCGCATCTTGTCGGACGACGCCAATATTCGGGCGATCATCAAAGACGATTTGCTGGAGATCAAAAAGAAGTACGGCGACGACCGGCGGACGGATATCACGGGCGAGGAGATCGGCAGCGTCGATCTGGAGGACCTGATTACGGAAGAGACGATGGTCGTCTCGATCAGCCACAAGGGCTACATCAAGCGGACACCGGTCAGCGTCTATCGGGCTCAGCGGCGCGGCGGGAAAGGCTTGAAAGGCGCCGAGACGGAGGAAGAAGATCCGATCGAGCATGTCTTCGTGGCGAGCACGCACGCGTATCTCTTGTTCTTCACGAATCAAGGCAAAGTTTATTGGCAGAAGGTCTATGATTTGCCGGAGCTGAAGCGCGATAGCCGCGGGCGGGCGATCGTGAACCTGCTCAACCTGGCGGAAGGCGAAAAAGTTGCCGAATGCCTGGCCATTCGCGATTTTTCCGAGGCGGGCGCGTTTTTGATTATGGCCACCAAGAGCGGCTTGATCAAAAAGACGCCAGTGGAGCAATACAGCCGGCCCAAAAAGGTCGGCATCATCGCGATCAACCTCAAGGAAGGGGATGAGCTAGTCGCGGCAAAAATCGCGAACGAAACGGACGAGATCATCATGAGCTCGTCGCGCGGTCAGGCGGTTCGCTTTCGGCAGGCGGCTGCGCGTTCCAGCGGCCGCAACGCGCAGGGTGTCCGCGGCATTAAGCTGCGCAGCGGCGATACGTGCGTGGGCATGGTTGTTGCTGATCCGGATGCGACTTTGCTCACCGTTTGCGAAAAAGGATACGGCAAGCGGACGCCGATCGGGCCGAACAGCCCCGCGGTTGATATTCCCGAGGATGATGCGGCGGATGACTCAGGAGTGCCGGAGGCCGAAGCAAGTGGTAGCGAGGTCAGCGGCGGCGAGGATGAGGAGGGTGGCGATTCGACGTCGAATCGCTATCCCACCAAGGGCCGCGGCACGATGGGCGTTCGCGATATCAAAACGACGGATCGGAACGGTCCGGTCGTCGCGATCGAGGTCGTGCGGGACAGCGATGAGCTATTGCTGATGACCGCCCGCGGCAAGCTGCAGCGAATTCGCGTCAGCGATATCAGCGTCATCGGCCGCAACACGCAGGGTGTGCGGATCATGAGCCTCGATGACGGGGACAGTGTTGTCGCGGTTGTGCGTGTGCCACCGGAGGAGGACGAATCACCTGCTGAGGCGACCGCGAATGCAACACCCAGCGCCTAGGAGAGTGACTGGCTTGCTAGTTGACAGGAGCCGTTTCGATTCGTCAGGCTACGGGTGGACGTAAGACGCAGCTTTCCACTTTCGGCGGAGCGGCAACATGCCCACCGTTTCTCACAGGGGATATCGCATTGCGGTTGAGCATCCGGCGGTGTGGGTCGATCGAGGAGAGCGGATTATCCGTGATCTTGTCGAGGTGATGATGAATCGCCAAATCACGGATGAGTGCCTGCGGCACTTGATTGCCAGCCGCGAGCGGTTGGTCGCCGGGCATTACGAGCTGCCGGATGATGGCGGTTGCCTGATGTTCGTGCTCACGAAGCCGCTGGGCGAAGCTCAAATCCGCACCAAGCACGACCTGATTCGCTTTTTCGGTCGCCCGCGCGGCTTTCCCGGTTGGCCGGGGTATGTGGCGGCGAAGGATTCGCCCGAATATCAGCCGGCGAAGTGGCTGGTCCGGCTGATCGATGGCCAATTTTGCGAGCAGGTGAGGTCGCGATATGGCCGGGCGTGCGAATTGTTTGATTATGACTTGGTAATTGCCGCGGCGAGGCAAATCTTGGCTCAGCGTTGCGGCGCATCAACGCCGGCGCGGGGCGAATTACAAATGGCCGGGAGCTAACAGCTCCCGGAACTCCGCACAGCAGCACTCTGCGCAAAAACACCGGGAGCAAGTTTGCTCCCGGCTAAAGACAAAATCTGAATTGCCTGCCTTCGTTTATTCGGCTTTCACGACGACGAACCGCGAGCCTTCGGCGGATCGGACGAGCAATAGCAGACCCTTTTCGGGTGAGCCGTTCTTGATTTCCGCTTCGAACTCGGCCACGGACTTTACCGGCTTGCGGCTGACTTGCGTGATGACCTCGGACGGCTGCAATCTGGCTTTCTCAGCAGGGCTGCCGTCCTCAACGCCGGTAATCACGACGCCGCTCGTGCCGCTGATGCCGAGTTGCTGAGCGACATCATTGGTCAGCGGGCCGACTTGCAAGCCGAACTTGTCGTATTTGCCGCTATCTTCGGCCTCGCTGGGCGACTCAGTCTGCTTCGACGCTCGCTCGCCATAGTTGGTCGGCGCTTCCTTGAGCGTCACATGCAAATCGTGCTTCTTGCCGTCTCGGAGCACGACCACTGGCTGCGTGCTGTCGATGGCCGAGCGGCTGGCGATCGCTTGCAAATTCCGCGGGTTGTTGATCTTGGCGCCGGCGAACTCGACGATCACGTCTTGGGGCTGAAAGCCGGCCTTCGCGGCCGGCGAATTCGCCTGCACATCCGTGACGAGCGCTCCGTGCGACGACGGCAGGTTCAATTGGCTCGCCAAATCCTGATCGATGCCTTGAATGCCAATGCCCAGATACGCCCGATGGACCTTGCCTTCCTTCACCAGCTGCGAGCTGACCCACTTGGCGACATTGACCGGGATCGCAAACCCGACACCCTGAAAGCCGCCACTCGAGGAGCTTATAGCCGTGTTGATGCCGACGACTTCACCTTTGAGGTTCACGAGCGGGCCGCCGCTGTTGCCGGGATTGATCGCGGCGTCGGTTTGAATGAACTCGTCATACTTGGTGATGCCGACGGCGCGGCCGGTAGCGCTCACGATGCCTTTCGTTACTGTGTTCTCCAGGCCGAAAGGCTGCCCCACCGCCAGCACCCAGTCGCCAATCCGCAATGCGTCGCTGTTGCCAAGCGCGGCCGCGGGCAGCGTCGATCCAGCCTTGATTCTCACAACGGCGATATCGGTATTCGGGTCGGTTTTCACATCGGTGGCTTGAAACTCGCGGCCATCATGCAACCGCACGGTGATTTTTCCACCGCCTTGCACGACGTGGTTGTTCGTCAGAATGATGCCGCTGGGCTCGATGATTACACCGGAGCCAGAACTCATGCGGGGACCTTGTGGTGTCTCGAACTGTCCGCCTTCCGGCATCTCTTCGAAGAACCGCCGCAGGAGCGGATCAAGTTCGCCGCCGCCGAAGCCGCGGGGAAGCTGGCCTTCAAAACCTTTAGGAAGCTGCGGACGCTGGCCACCGCGAGGCATCTTCGATTCGTTCTTCGCCATCCGCGGCTGAATTTCATTGCGGATCGAAACGACGGCTGGCAACACCTTATCGGCCGAATTGCGGAAAGCGTCTGAAAGCGTATTCGCCTGGTTCAGCGCTTCCGCGGGGGGCGCCGCGGGAGCGGCGACTTGAGCGATCGTATGCCCAGAAGGCAACAGAAAATATCCGCCGCTGGCCAGCGACAATGCGATCGCGATTGCCGCGACGACCCGCGAAGCTTGAGAACGTGGGGAGCTCGTCATTTCAAATTTCCTCCTGATTCCTGGCTTATCGATTGATTTTTTTTCGTTGATCTTGTGACGCAGCGCTATGTCCTTTACGTGGTGCCAGGCCGCGTTGGTTCAATCGCCGGGGCTCTTCTTGAAAAATTTGCCTGCAAATTGCTTGCCCGCAAGCGGTTGCGCTGGATTGCGAATTCGCAAGCTGGCGAGCAATTCTGCCAATCGCCCTGACTGGCAAAAATGGCAAACGAGAACGTACCACCACCGGTTAATGCAGACACCGTGCCAATCGGAGGCATTGTCGTCTAGCGACGTTGCCCCGTGGCGGCAGGGCTGTCTTTTGGCTTGTTGCCGTCTGAGCGTGTTTTCTTGCAAATCTCTGGATTGGAATCGTCGGATTCTTGCCATTGCGAGGGCTGATTGCCGCTCGTTGAATCGCGCACGGTCCCTGATTCCGGCGCAGACCAAACGTCGTCGTTGGGGCGGCCCGGTTTGGATTCGGTTTTCATGTTGAAGCTCCTTTTTTGCCTTGCGTAAATGTCAGGTGGTGCAAATCAGATACCTCGCACCTTGAAGGGCCAGCGTAGGGGCCGATCAGACAAGGTCTCTCCAATCAATGACCAATCGGTCACCAATCTGGGCGTCGGAGCGCGA
>DASXLL010000213.1:0-8213 GCA_036496265.1 Pirellulaceae bacterium
GTTTAGCCATTCGTGTTCCTCCATGAACACTGCAAAGCTAACTCCTACGACTACTTGCTCCTATAGAGGTTTTGTTAGAGTCCCTAATGCGACGTTGCCAGGTCGGCGTTGGAGCCGAATCTGGAGTGGGCGATGGCGCCACCTAGAGGGGGCCGGTGTGCATACTACTTTTTGGGATGGGCTGTGGACAAATCGGATTTGATGCAGACGGGCCGGCTCGAGGCGTTTAGTGACTGTGTGATTTCGATCATCATCACGGTGATGTTGCTCGAGATTCATGTGCCGCGGGATGCGGCGACGCTTGAGGGGTTGCGGCCGCTCGTGCCTTCGTTTTTGAGTTATGTGCTTTCGTTCATGTACCTGGGGATTTACTGGAGCAATCATCATCACATGTTCCAGGTGACCGAGCGGGTGACGGGCGGAGTGCTGTGGGCCAATTTGCACCTGCTGTTTTGGTTGTCGCTGATTCCGTTTGTGACTGGGTGGATGGGGGCGAATCATTTTGCGGCGACGCCGACGGCGCAGTATGGCGTGGTGCTGCTGATGGCGGCGATCGCATACTACATTCTGGTGCAGGCAATCCTGGCTGCGCCCGGCGGGAATCCCGTGCTCGCCGAGGCGATCGGGCGCGATTGGAAGGGGAAGATCTCGCCGGTGATTTATCTGGCCGCGATTCCGCTGGCGTATCTGAGTCCGTGGATTGCGAACGGGCTGTATGTGGTGGTGGCGCTGATGTGGTTGGTGCCGGATGCGAGAATTGAGAGCAAGGTGAGAGGGGAGAGTTGAGGGAAGGTCGCAAGGAGGGGGCGGAGTGGGGAGTGTCGAAGAATGTTAGTCGAAGAGGGTGGGGCCGCCGGGGTAGGTGACTTGGTTGTTCTGGATTTTGGCGAAGGAGGGGAGGTTGTGGGACTTGGTGTTGTGGGGGCCGATGATGTCGCGGACTTGCCAGCCGGTGGCTAGGAATTGGTCGGCGATGAGGCGGCGATGGCAGCGCCAAGGGAGGGATTCGGCGCACATGATCGCGGTGCGGCGGGTTTCGGCGAGTTCTCTTAGCTCGGCGAATGCGGCGCGGAATTCTGGTGTGAGCATGTAGTCGGCGTAGGCTGCAAATGCTGCGACTTGCCAGGCGGAGTTGGGGGATGAGCCTGCGCGCTTTGTGCGGCGGCCGCCGAGGGCGCGGAAGTGGGTGTAGGTGACGTTTGCGTCGGCTAGTGAGGTAGCGAGCGCGTCTTGATCGAATTGAGGGTGGCGGCGCGAGCCGGGGAGGAGGCGGACGTCGGCGAGGGACTCGATTTTGTTTTCGGTGAGGAGGGAGAGGAAGTCGGCGAGAGGGCGGTTGGAGTGGCCGATGGTCCAGAGGGTGGGCATGAGAAGTGGGGAGCGGGGAAGGGGGAGTGTGGAGTTGGGGAATTGTAGGGCGGGCCGTTGTGGCGGGCGCAAAGAAAAACCCCCGGCAGAGCCGGGGGCTGACTAGCGTTTTGGTTGTGTTAAGCTGAAAAGCATGACCTAACTAATCGATTGCGGGCGCGCCTTGGATTAGCTTGATGAACTCGTCGTTGGATTTGAATTTGTTCAGCTTGGTGGTCAGCTGCTCCATGGCATCGACGTGATGCATCGTGCTGAGCGTGCGGCGGAGCATCGTAGCTGCGTGCAGTGTTTTTTCAGGCAGCAGCTTTTCTTCGCGGCGGGTGCCGGATTGCTCCAGGTCGATCGCTGGCCAGACGCGGCGGTCGGACAGTTTGCGGTCGAGCACGAGCTCCATGTTGCCGGTGCCTTTGAACTCCTGGAAGATCAGGTCGTCCATGCGGCTGCCGGTGTCGATCAGCGCGGTGCCCACGACAGTGAGCGAGCCGCCTTCTTCGAACGCGCGGGCCGTGGCGAAGAGCTTCTTCGGAATGTCCATCGCTTTGATATCGACGCCGCCGCTCATCGTGCGGCCGGTGTTGCCGACCCACTTGTTGAACGCGCGGGCGAGCCGCGTGATCGAGTCGAGCAACATGAAGATGTCTTTGCCCATTTCGGCGAGGCGCTTGCATCGCTCGACGGTGAGCTGAGCGAGACGGACGTGACTCTCGACATCGCGGTCGAGGCTCGAGGCAAAGACCTCGCCCTTGATGATCCGCTGCATGTCGGTCACCTCTTCCGGCCGTTCGTCAACGAGCAGCACGACCATTGTGATATCTGGATAGTTGGTCGTGATCCCGTTCGAGATATGCTGAATGAGGATCGTTTTGCCGGTACGGGGCGGAGCGACGATCAGTGCGCGTTGACCCTTGCCGAGCGGGCAAAGCAAGTCGATGACTCGCGTGGAGATCGGGGTTTGGCCAGTTTCGAGCCGCAGCCACTCTTCGGGGTTGATCGGCGTGAGATCGTCGAACGATTTGATTTTCGTGTAGTCTTCGGGCGGGATGCCGTCGACGTCGAGGATTTCTTTGAGGCGGGGGCCCTGGCCGCGGCGATGGCGTTGGACCATACCGGTGATCAGGACGCCTTCGCGGAGTTGGAACTTCTCGATCATCGTGCCGGGAACGAACGGGTCGGTTCGCTCGCGGGTGAAGTTGGCGCCCGGGTTACGGAGGAAGCCGTAGCCGTTGGGGTGCATTTCGAGGACGCCGGAGCCGGCGACCAGCGGAAGGAGCTCGCCGTTTTCGTGCGGCTCGAATTCGGGGTTGCGATCCTGGCGGTCATTTTGTTGGCCGTAGGGACGACGGCCTCGGCCGCCTCCACCACCGCCCCCTCTACGTCGACCTTGACCGGGGCCGCGGTTGTATCCACCGCCGCCGCCACCTTGGCGGTTGTTATTATCGCGGTAGCGTCCACCGCCACCGCCTCCACCGCCGCCCCCTCGTTTTCGTTTGGCCATGTAACTCAAAGCCTCAACCTTATGACCCGCAACGGCGATAGAGATCGCGCGCGGGCGTAAAAAAGAAATCAGAATGCCTGAGATCGAAGTACGGCATTTGCCGCAAGATTCTCATCCAGTTAAACGAAACCAGGCGAAGAACGCACTGGCTGAACTTCTTCGTCGCATCGTCCGCCACGTGGCGGACTTTGGCGACCTGTCTCCATGCTCGGGTGCGCGTGAACAGCCACGCGCGAGCGAAAATGACTCAAACTTTCGCACGACCGCCGTCGCGATTGCGCCAGGACCGGGCAATCATCACCGGGCGGTTAAGTCTTCTGGCAGACGTTTAGCGTCTGGTCTGCCTTGAATGTTTTTGGTCGGGATCGAATGCCAATTCGAGGTCCCGGGGCCAAGGCTCCGACGGATAGCCCCCGCGCCAAGATAAATCCTGCTGGCGGGGGAAGCGGCTTTGGCCGTTGGCAGATAGGTAACTGCTACTCTGCTGGCTAGCCAAAGCATGCCGCCTAGCAAGCGTTTACACCGCATTGCCGGGTCGGCCGGAGAACCTGCCGGATAGCCGGCAAGACGATCAACTCATGCGTATTCTTACCTTTATGTCGGTGGGTGTCAAGCGTTGGATCAAGTGCTTGCTAGGAAAAAGGCGAAGATTTCCGCGAAAACAGGGTTCCGGGCCCGAGCGAGGCGGGAAACGCTAGTACTGTACACGTGTTTGGGGCGGCGGGGCGATGGAAGGCGGTTTGGGGGAAGGGCAGGGGATGCAGCCGGTATGACCGGTACGATCGGGAGAATCGTCAAGATTTACCAAAGTGAGCGTGTGAGCAGTCCGATAACGGAGACGAGGGTGCGCTAGAGGCGTTTCATTTCGGCTCGCGCCACCCTCGTAATCTCGACGCAGAGGGCTGATCCATGCGACATCATTGGTCGCTGCTGGGTGTTGTTTTGAGTGCGTTGCTGGCGGTGCCGGCATTCGCACAGCAGGAAGCCGTTCATTGGCACAACGATTTGGAATCGGCCAAGATCGTGGCAAAGCAGACCAACCGGCTGGTGCTCGTGCACTTTTGGACGCCAAGCTGCGGGCCGTGCATGGCTTTGAATCAGAACGTATTTAGCCAGCCGGGTGTGGCGACTGCCATTGAAACCCAGTTTGTGCCGGTGAAGCTGAATGCGGATGAGAACTCGGCCACGGCTACGTGGTACGGGATTAACCGGGTGCCGACGGATGTGATCGTGACACCGGATGGGCAAATGGTGGCCAAGTTGGTTAGCCCGCCGACGCCGGCGGCTTATGTTGCCGAGATGACGGCGGCCGCAGGGAAGTATACGGCGAAGAGCGGAGGGGCCTTTGCGAAGGCGGCCGCGGTGGCGCCGGCACCTTCCGGATTGAACCCCGCTTATGCGAACTTGCAGGTGTCGCCCAATGTGCCTGTTGCGCTTTCGCCGCAACAATCGCAGGCACCAGCCGCGGCAGCAACGGCGACATCGAGTCCGCTCGCGCAACAGAATAAGCCTTTCGCCATGGGCCAGGAACGGATTGCTTCGGCTACTCCGCAGGTGCCTGTTGCGGCGCCGGGGGCTGCTCCGCAGCTGATTAATAATCCGGCGGCCAGCTATGGAGCTCAGCCGAGTCCGGCACCGACTTCGACCGCGCCAGGCCTCGCGGCACCTGCGCTGGCGGCACCCGTAGCGCCTGTTGTGCCTCCAAAACAGGTTAATAATCCGTATTTGGGGCTCGGAGTGGGGCAGCCACCCGTTCAGCAGCAACCTGTTGCTCCGGCGGTTTCGCCGGCGCAGACGACGCCGATTGGTTACGACAAGCCACCATTCCAACCGGCGGCCGGAGCGGCTGCTGTGCCGCCGATGATGCCGGCCGCTGCGGCTGCTCCGATGGGACCGCCGGTCGCCAATGGAGCGCCTGATCCGCGACAGTTGCCGCCAGGCGCCCCGCCGTTGGGCTTCGATGGTTATTGCCCGGTTAGCATGCGTAATTCTTGGAAGTGGGTTCCCGGCGATCCGCGCTGGGGTGTTGTTCACCGGGGTCACACGTATTGGTTCGCAACTGCTGAGGAACAGAAGCAGTTTTGGACTGATCCAGACCGCTACACGCCGGCCCTTTCCGGGATGGATCCGGTCTTGGCGCTGGACCACAAGCAACAGGTGCCGGGCAAGCGGGAACATAGCCTCGACTATGATGGCTTGTTCTACATGTTTGCCAGCGAGGCAACGCTGCAGCAGTTTACGGCGAATCCGCAGCGGTATTCAACGGGTGTGCGGCAGGCGATGGGGATTCCACGCGGGCGGCTGGTGAAGTAGCGCCGTCCGTAGGTAGCGCGCTTCGCGTCGCGGTTAAACGTCGGCCTCTGGTGAGGCGCTAATCCTTCTTGAGGGATCGCTGCAGGCGCACTACTTGCGCTCTGACTTCTTCCAGGCCGGGATTGAGCCGCAGCGCGCGGCGGAAAGCTTCCAACGCGGCGACGGGGTTGTCTTGCAGCATGTAGCATTGTCCCATGCCCGCCGCCGCGGTGAAGTGATATGGATTGATTTCGAGCGCTTGATGGCAGTCGCGAATGGCTGCATCGTATTGGCCCAGGTGATAGTGGGCCGTACCGCGTTGGCACCAGGCTTCGGCGATCCAAGGCGAACTGTGAATCAATTCCGTGGCTAACCGCGCGGCTTGGGTGTGGAGCCGCTGGTCGTTCAGGTCGGAGACCTCGCGGAGCATTTCCTGCTGATTGCGGCTGCCGATGCGGCACCATAGCTCGCGGATGCCGCTTTCGGCGATCGTTCGGACGCCCCGGTCGCGGTCGACCAGCGCCCGGCCGAGCACGGCGTTCGACGAGTAGTCGCTCATCAGGCTCAATGAGAGCACGGCGGCGCGGCGAGTCACGTGGTCGCCAACGCTGACCAGGCGTTCGAGCGTTTGGTTCGAATAGCGGCGCGCCACGCGCTTCATAAACATGGCGTAGTCGCTGTTCGTCAAATAGCGATTGTAATAAATCACCAAAACAGGCGTGCGCAATCGACGAGGGTCCACGGCAATCGACTCCGTTACAACTGGCCCAAAAGTAGTCAGCTCGAGGACAAACAATTAGCCTTGAGGACGATAGCCCCCAGGGTTGCACTCTCTGTTCCCCGGTTCGGCGCGGCAGCAGTTGCCGGCCTGTCCATGAGACCCGCGCCGAACGGCGCGGTTGCGAATCATTCGTGTAGAACCACAGGCGAAAAGTGGCGCTCCCATTTTCGGGAAGTAGCCGAGTTTGGCCTGTCAGCCCGCCAATCTCTAGGGTTGAGTGTAATCACAATTGAAGGGAGCACAACGAAAAAATTGATTGCGGTGATGAGATTGTTGGGACCGGTTGTTCGTTCAATATTCTGAAGAGGGGTACGCTACTATAATGATGGGTGCACGTACTGCAGGAAGGTGCTGAAAAGTACTTGAGCTATCGCGGGATTCGGGTGCGCGCGACAATCGGTTAGTGGATTCAAAAAACCTTTTCTCTTGACATGTGCAGCCAGCCTGGATGCAGGCCATGACATTTCGACCAAACTATTGACAAGGGT
Organism: Pirellulaceae bacterium; assembly: GCA_036496265.1. GTDB lineage: Bacteria > Planctomycetota > Planctomycetia > Pirellulales > Pirellulaceae > CAYLLN01. The sequence goes on from DASXLL010000213.1 coordinate 6,425, forward strand.
TGTCTCGCTTGTTCTCGGCGCGCTCGAAATTATTGGTCGGCATTGCCTGTTCGTTTTTGGCGAATGCGTTTTGCTTGGGCCTGCGGGCGCAAGACGACGCTGACACGCGCGACAAAAACACGGTTCCACGTTTTCGAATTGCGGCGGGTGCTCCGAGAAAGGCACCGCAGCGCATCGCCACGATTCACTGGCAACGGGTTCCGCTTCGCGATGCACTCGGGCGGCTGCACACCTTGTTTAATGATCCGGTATTCGTCGATCGTCGAGTTGATCCGGGTCTGCGAATCAGCCTGGATATCGAGGCTGGCTCTGCAGAAGAAGTTGTCGCGGCAATCGCCGCTGCTGGGCGCGACTTGGGAGTGACGCGGCTTGGTCGGCTGGTGTATCTAGGACCGAGCGGCGCGGCCGATCAGGTGCGCGCGATTTCCGCTTCGCGATCGCAAGAAGTTGGCCGAGTGCCGGCTGACTTACGCGCGTCGCTCGCGCAAAAACAACCGAGCAACTGGTCGCGGCTAGGTGAGCCTCGCGGCGTGATCACAGGAATCGTCGAGCGACGCGGTTGGCGACTCGCAAATAGTAATGCTATCCCTCACGACCTCTGGTCGGCCGGTGAATTGCCGGAGATGACGCTCGCCGAGCAACTGACAGTGCTCCTTATTGGGTTCGATCTCACGTTTGAGGTTCGGCCGGACGAGCGTTCGATTGCCGTTGTTCCGCTGACGGGCACTAGCAAACCCGTGGGTGTGGGCGCGACCGCTAGGCGATCGGCTGTGCCGCTAAATTCGACACATCCCGTGAAGGACGGGAAGCACGTTTATACGCTACGCGTGAAAGAGCAGCCGGTTGGTGCGGTAATACGAGAGCTGTCCAAGCGGCTGCATTGGGCCATTCAGATTGACGAGGAATCAATACGAACGTCCGGCAAGTCGCTCGACACGCGTGTGTCGTTTTCCGTCGAGAATGCTGATCAGGAGCATTTGCTAGAGGCGCTGCTACGTCCGGCGGGGTTGGACTACCAACTCCAGGGCGAACAAGTACGGATTATTGTCGGCCGCTATGAGGAGAAATAGTTCCTAATGCGATCCATTCGTTGGATGATGACCAGCGTGGCGCAGCTAAGCCGCCACGATCTTTTCCAGCGACTCGCGAATTTCGGATTCGATCTTGCCTTTAAACATCATCGCGGCAAACGGCATTTCGCCGGCTAGGTTCAGCTCGTTATCGGCCACGGTGATTCCGCCATTGAGGGCGACGCCGTACGACTTGAAGTGGAACTTCAGCGTGTCGCCGTCCCATGACTGTTGCAGGTCGCTGACTTTGTCGGCGTACTTCTGCTCGATCATTTCGATAAATCGCTCCAAGCGGGCGCGGGCTTCGTCCTTGGTGAGCGCATGGGGCACGCGAACGCCGAACTTCGGCATGATGGTAACCTTCCGATTAACGTGAGCGACTGAAACTGGAGAAAATGCTAACTAAATCTAGCATCTGCGATTCCAGCCGCCTACTTGCTAGTCGGCGTTCGGTTCGTCGTAGTCGGGGCGGTCTGACTTGTGCCAAAGCGGCAGGCCCGCACGAACGCGCGCAGCCAGCACTTCGAGTTTTTCGTCCGTACCCGGCACAGCTGTCGTGGCAGGGTACAACCGGGGGTCGACTTCATCGGGTTCGAAAAACCAATCCCCGTCGCGAATGGCGTCCAAGACATTCTTTAACATGCTACTACCCCCAAATTCGTGAAGCCCCCTTCTCGTGTAGAGCGTTCCCGAACGACTCCGAGTATCCCGTTTCTGGA